>JAQVBQ010000143.1 GCA_028690215.1 Bacteroidales bacterium
CTCTTGTTCAACGTCTTTCTCTGGTCAAACTGGGTAACGACAATACCACCTACTTTCAAGTTTGGATTCAAACGTTCCTGAACAATCTGAATCACATTCATAATCTTAGCCATACCACGCATAGCCAAGAACTGAGCTTGTACCGGAATGATTAAATAATCAGATGCGGTTAATGCATTCAAGGTAAGCAAACCTAATGATGGAGGACAATCAATGAGGACATAATCAAACTTGTCGATGTTAGGAACTTTGGCAATCAGACCACGCAAAATCATTTCACGTCCCGGCTCATTGATAAGTTCTGATTCAGCAGCCGATAAATCCAAGCAAGAAGGAACAAGGGTGATGCCACTCACTGTTTCTATAAGAGGAAGACCATATTCTCCTTTGAGTGCTCCATAAACAGTTTTCTCTTCTTCAATAGAATAACCGAAAGATTCTGTTAGGTTTGCCTGACCATCCAAGTCGATGACCATTACACGCTTTTTCTTCTGTTGAAAAGCAGCTGCAAGATTGATGGTAGTGGTGGTTTTTCCGACACCACCTTTATGGTTAAGTATGGCTATAATTTTTGTCATTGTATTAAACTATTTAAATGCTATGCAAAGATAATGCAAACCGAGAGCAATCAAGTCTTGCTTGAATTGCCGAGGTGCAGCTTATCTTATGCAAAGATAAGATGAATAATTAGGATAGACGTATAATAGTGAATATATATATCACTATTTAAAGTTATTTAGTGCTTACTATGAGTAGTAAGTGTTCATACACAATACTATAATGAATTGAAAATGAATAATTATAAAAGTATTTACTACTTTCCTACCTCCGATAGCAGATAAAACACCTGCCATCGGAGATAAAGAAAAAGTTCAATCAAGAGAGATTACCGGTAAGAAGTTTCTTCCATTGCTCCTGGCAGAAAGCTTCATATTCGGCAGGATTCTCACCACGTTCCACCGCTATATCGATAAGCCGTCCAAAATCCTCAAAACAAACATCGGTTGCAAGATGACGAATACCATCTTCATTCCTCAGAAAAATCTCGTAATAATCTGCACCTTCATTGAGAGCCTCCAACACAAAGCCGGTGTACAATCTACCCGACACATGAAACATCAAGGTTGGCATATCCTTGAAATTGGTTGCGATAAATCCTGAAACACCCCACGACATAATGGTGTTGATAGGGGTTGTTCCTAATAGCTGACTCTTAATGATTCCTACTACTTCCAACAAATACTCTTTGTCCATATCTGAATTTTTAATGTGAATAATACTTTTCTAACTATCGAAACAGATTGATTATTGGCATACTGCTTTCACTTGCTTTACGAATGGTGTAGAACGTGCCGCCTTTGGGTTTGCCATCATAGAAGGCAATCAACCCACTTGCATGAGCCAACATATAGTCATTGCGTCTCAACAGACAACCATTGCTATATTTCTCACGCAACACAATCACTTCATCGGCATTCTGCAAAGCGTATTGGTAACGTTTCTGCTCATACTCACTGAACTTCTCACTCTGATTACGATACGGCACAACGGCAATCAACTTTACATCCGAGAACCTACGTTTCAATGCTATTACGGCAGATGCAGCCAATAAATCAAAACCCATTGCCATGCCATTGATAAAATTCCGATAGCCACTTTGATAGAGTTCTATGAGGGCATTATCAACTGCAACTCTTAACTCCGGTCGCTTGTTACCCTCGATGTTGCGATGTCCTGTGAATGCAACAGATTGACTTTTATTCAAAAATAATATCTCCATACTCATGATACTTTATATGTTGTTTTACCTAAAAAGAAACCGCCTAAGACATTGGCTCAAAAAGCCTCTAACTTATTGGCAAATGTTCCAAAACTGATACCTCTTGTTATTACATCGTCAAACACCAAGCAAGACTTGTTAGCAAAGAATGGTTCGTCAAAATCCACCACTTGAACCTTGGTGATGCTCTTCTCCGTGTTATGTTCATGCACCGCCAAACGTTCGCCTTGTACACTGATATGCGGATAGCCATTGGTTGCACCCGAAAGTTCGCAAACCCTTTCAGAAAAAGCCTTGTAGCGGATTTCGTTCTTCTCTGCGCTTGATGCCGGCACGCAACAAAACACAATTTCACTGACCTTGTCACCAAACTGAGCCTTCAATTCATCGGCAGCCATCTGTGCCACCACTTCAAAGCTTTTGCCATCCTTGAAGTCCCATACCAACTGACGGGCTACAATCTGCTCTGCACCAATATTCTTCTTCACACGTACCGGATAGTATTTGAGGAAATAAACCTTCAATTTCCTAAGCTGCTTCAAAATGTTCTCATCTGTTATAGCCATATTCAAAATGAATTAGTTAAATGATTCATTTCCCTTACATTCAAGCTTTTCAACCTGACGAGGGATTATTTATCTGCCGGCAAAGTGAGTGGCAGCAATAAGGCAAAACTGAGATAGAAAATACGCTCTATAGCTTTAGCTACAGAGGAAGATTTTTAATCATCAAGCCATGGCGTGTTTTTGCGTTTGACAAAGACACTCGATAACTTTGCAGAGAAATACTCCATCGCTCTGGTGAACAAGATGATCGTCTTATCAGCTATAAATAGGTAATCAAGAAGGATGTAAAAAAGGGAAAAGCGAAGCCCAGTATAAAAGCCTATAAAAGGTAGTCAAGCTTAAAGCAGTCCAAAGGACATTTATAACAGTAACCTGCGTCCTGAAAGCAGAAAGCCCCAACTACCAAAGCAATCGGGGTTCTCTGTATGGATAAGCAAAGGGATTAGAAATCACTCAAAGAGACATATTCAATCTCGTGGATGGCAATCTTTTCATCCAACTCACAATCTTCAATCAGCTTTTCGGCTTGCTTAAAGTCATAG
>JAQVBQ010000009.1 GCA_028690215.1 Bacteroidales bacterium
GGTTCAAAACTTGACGGAATGGTAGAGAGATTCCTTGCTGATGCAGGATTTCCCTACGCTATTGGATATGGTCTTACTGAGACCTCCCCACTACTGGCAGGAGCAATACCGGGAAAGACACGATGGCAGTCCACAGGACCGACTCTTGAGGGTGTTGAATTAAGAATTGACAATCCGAATTCCAAAAAGATCGGTGAAATTGTGGTTAAGGGACCAAATGTTATGGTGGGTTATTACAAAGATCCGGAAGCCACAGCAAGATGTTTCACTAAAGATGGTTGGTTCAGGACAAAAGATCTCGGCACCATAGACAACAACGGATACATCTATATTAAAGGAAGAGTCGACAATATGATTCTCAACTCAAACGGAGAGAATATTTATCCGGAGGAGATTGAGACAATACTCAATGAGCACGACATGGTCCTTGAGTCGCTGGTAACACAGAAAAACGGGAAATTGATCGCCATGATACACTTTAATTATGATCAGATAGAGGCGATTCATCAGTTGCGCGACGAGCCCAAAGTAAATATTGATGAGAGGGTACTAAAAATCAAGGAGGAATTGCTAACCTTTGTTAATGAAAAAGTGAGCAAATCCTCCAAAATTTCAGAAATCATAGAGCAGCCTGTAGCTTTTGAAAAAACCGCTACTCAAAAGATTAAAAGATTTCTTTACACTGATTAATTTCTGAATACAAGCACGTCATCGAAGCAATCGACTACTATTGGCTTCTCCTTATTAAGTTTGCCCTCAAGCAGGGATTTTGCAAGTTCGTTTACCAGTTCTCTCTGGAGCAATCTTTTTACCGGCCTTGCACCGTATGAAGGATCAAACCCTTTACTGCCCAAATAATCCATTGCATATTCAGTTATTGTCAGAGTCATTCCCTTATCTTCCATCAGCTTTTGAATGGCATTAAGCTGAAGTTTCAATATATCCTTCACATCATTCATTGTAAGTGGATGAAACATTATTGTTTCATCAATTCTGTTCAAAAATTCGGGTCTGACATTTGCACGCAGTACGTCTATCACCTCCCTTCTGGTCTTTTCAAGGATCTCATCCCGGTTTGAGTTGTTCATCCTGGAGAGATTTTCCTGAATAATATCTGATGCGGCATTGGATGTCATAATCAGTATAGTGTTCTTAAAATCTGCAGTCCTGCCTTTGTTATCGGTAAGCCGTCCATCATCAAGCACCTGCAGGAGAATATTAAAAACATCCGGGTGCGCCTTTTCTATTTCATCCAATAGTATAACAGAATATGGCTTACGTCTTACAGCTTCGGTAAGTTGTCCACCCTCCTCATATCCGATATAGCCCGGAGGAGCTCCGACCAATCTCGATACAGAGTGCCTCTCTTGATACTCACTCATATCAATTCTTGTAAGCATATTCTCATCGTTGAACAGAAACTCTGCAAGAGCCTTTGCCAGTTCAGTCTTTCCCACTCCGGTAGTCCCCAGAAATAGAAAAGATCCAATAGGACGTTTCGCATCCTGAAGTCCGGCACGACTTCTTCTTATAGCATCCGAAACAGCTTTTATTGCCTCATCCTGCCCCACTATTCTTTTATGGAGCTCATCCTCCATTCTCAAGAGTTTCTCTTTTTCACTCTCAAGCATCCTTTTCACCGGAATTCCGGTCCATTTAGCGACCACTTCAGCTATATCTTCTGGTTCCACATACTCGTTTATGAGTGTAAACTCACTTTTGCCTTTCTGCTCCATGAGCTCTTGTATCTGTTTTTCGGCAGAAACAATTTTTCCGTATCTAAGCTCGGCAACCTTACCATAGTCACCACTCCTTTCAGCCTCCTCTGCCTTGAACTTCAGCTGCTCAATCTCTATCTTCTGCTTCTGAATCTGTTCTAATATATTCTTCTCCTTAGCCCACTGCTCATTATCCCGGTTACGCTCCTCACTCAACTCTTCGATCTGCCTTGCAAGTTCACCTAGTTTCTCCTTATCCCCCTCTCTCTTAATAGCCTCTCTCTCTATTTCTAGTTGTCTTATCTTGTGATTCAACTCATCAATAGATTCAGGGACGGAATTCATCTCAAGCCTTAATTTTGATGCAGCCTCGTCAATAAGGTCTATGGCCTTATCCGGAAGATGTCGATTGGATATATAGCGGTTTGAAAGATCCACGGCGGCAATCAGTGCGTCATCCTTAATCTGTACCTTGTGGTGGTTTTCATACCTCTCCTTCAAACCCCTCAGAATGGATATAGCTTCTGCCGGAGAAGGTTCGTCAACGTTGACCATCTGGAACCTTCTCTCCAAAGCCTTATCCTTTTCAAAGTAGAGCTGATACTCATCAAGTGTTGTAGAACCGACGGCTCTCAACTCTCCTCTCGCCAATGCCGGTTTAAGAATATTTGCAGCATCCATGGCTCCGTCACTTCTTCCGGCACCAATAAGTGTGTGTATCTCATCAATAAAAAGAACGACTTCACCAGCACTGTCAATCACCTCTTTGACAACACCCTTAAGTCTCTCTTCAAACTCACCCTTATATTTCGCCCCTGCAATAAGGGCTCCCATGTCAAGAGAAAAAATCTCTTTTGATTTCAGATTCTCAGGTACGTCTCCATGTACTATTCTTTGAGCTATACCTTCAGCTATTGCGGTTTTACCCACACCCGGCTCCCCTACCAGTATAGGATTGTTCTTTGTTCTACGGCTCAAAATCTGCAGAACTCTCCTGATCTCTTCATCCCTGCCAATAACAGGATCCAACTTGCCGGACTTTGCCTGTTCATTCAGGTTAATGGCAAACTTGCCAAGAAATTCCCAATTTTGTTTATTCATTATTTTGTGTTTTTAAAACAAATACTGCAACATATCTGCCATCCGGAATTTTCTGACAAAACGGCACATTTTACTATCTTTGCGAAAAAAAGAGATGAAATTTCCGGAGTTAAAAGATGGTGAGCTTCTTCCTCTTGCTGAAGCATTTTATACAATACAAGGAGAGGGCTACCATAGCGGGAAGCCTGCTTATTTCATAAGATTAGGCGGGTGTGATGTAGGATGCAGCTGGTGTGATGCAAAAGAGACCTGGAATCCCAGGCTCTATCCCCCTACACCTGTGAGTGAAATCGTCAGTGAAGCATTGAAATATCCTGCCAAAGCCATTGTCATAACTGGCGGAGAGCCATTAACATATCCGTTGGACAAATTGTGCACTTTGCTTAAAGATGAGGGTTTTGAGATCTTTCTGGAGACCTCCGGTTCTAAAGGCATCAGCGGCAGGTTTGACTGGATTTGCCTCTCTCCCAAAAGAAAAAAGCCACCTGTAAGTGGTATGCATCAATTAGCCTCTGAATTAAAAGTTATAATAGAGACTGAAGATGATTTGCTATGGGCAGAACAAAACAGTCTTCTGGTCAGAAGCAATTGTTTTTTGTATCTTCAGCCGGAATGGAGTAAGTCAAAACAGATTTTACCTGTAATTATCGACTATGTCAAGAGAAATCCCAGGTGGAATATATCGCTGCAAACGCACAAATACATGAATATTCCTTAGGAAGGTTAGAGTTTTTTAATAACTTTGAAAACTTAATTTTTTAATGTTATGAAAAGACTCTCAATAGTTGTTGCTCTTGCAACAATGCTCTCTTTACCCCTATTTTCTCAGGAGAAGCCTAAAAATCCAACTGCTTATCAATTCACAACAGTTAAGGAACTCCCTGTGACATCCATTAAAAACCAATCAAAATCAGGCACTTGCTGGAGTTTTTCTACACTGGCGTTTCTTGAATCAGAGCTTCTCAGAAGTGGTAAGGGAGAGTTTGATCTATCTGAAATGTTCATTGTTTCAAACTCGTATTATGATAAAGCCGACAGATATATAAGGTCATACGGTAATATAAGCTTCTCTGGAGGAAGCTCCTTTACAGATGCTCTCACCATCATAAAACAATACGGAATCGTACCTGACTCTGTAATGAACGGACTCAATTACGGTGAAAAAATTCACGCTCACGGAGAACTTGACGCTGTGACATCAGCATATGTCAAAGCAATAGAGAAAAATCCCAACGGAAAGCTATCTACAGCATGGAAAAACGGATTCAAAGGAATTCTTGATGCATATCTCGGAGCTGTTCCTGAGAAATTCTCATATAAAGGAAAAGAGTATACCCCTAAGAGTTTTGCCTCTATGCTGGGTTTGAACTGTGATGATTACATATCTGTCACATCATATTCCCACCATCCTTTCTACACTAAATTTTCTATCGAGGTTCCGGACAACTGGAGAAACGACCTCTCATACAATGTACCTATTGAAGATATGATGTTTATTTTTGACTATGCAATAGAAAATGGATATACAGTGCTCTGGGGTGCAGATGTCAGTGAAAAGGGCTTCACAAGAAAGGGTATAGCTGTTGTACCTGAACAGGAAGTTGCCAACATGAATGGTTCTGACCAGCAAAAATGGATAGGCAAGACACCTCAAGAGATAGAGAGTAAACTGAATACTCTTGATGAGATTATTCCGGAAAGAGTGATAACCCAGCAAGATCGGCAGATTGCATATGACAATCTCCAGACAACAGATGACCACGGAATGCAGATTTTTGGTATTGCAAAAGATCAGAATGGCAACAAATATTACAAAGTAAAGAACTCTTGGGGACCAAATGCAGGTTTTGAAGGATTCTGGTATGTCTCTGAGACATTTGTAAAATACAAGACCATGAACATAATTGTCAACAAGAACTCTGTTCCTAAGCAACTTAGAAAAAAATTAGGCATAGATTAAATAATTAAATTATGAAAAAGACGCTTTTAACAGTTTCGCTCCTTCTTCTGACAGTTATATTCAATCTTGCTGTCGGACAGGCATATCAATTCACAGATGTATGCCGTATCAAGGCAACCCCGGTTAAAGACCAGGCCAGAACAGGTACTTGCTGGTGTTTTGCAACCACAGCGTTTATGGAGAGTGAACTTCTCAGGACAGGAAAAGGAGAATTTGATCTTTCTGAGATGTATGTAGTATATCAGAACTACCTTAATAGACTTCAGGACAACTATTTGCGTAGAGGAAAGGGTAATATAAGCGAAGGAAGCATAGCACATATGCTTATTGATGTGTACCGGACAAATGGTATCGTTCCCGAGGAGGTATACAACGGAATAAAATATGACTCTGAAAGGCATAACCACTCTGAACTTAGTGAATACATGGAAGCTATAGCAAATGTTTCAATTAAGATGAAGAGAAGAAGTCCGGAGTATAATAAAATCATGGATAATCTTCTGAGCACCTATCTTGGAGAGAGACCTGAAAAATTCACATACAAAGGGGTAGAATACACTCCTCAGAGTTTTCTCAAATATCTGGGAATAAATCTTGACGATTATGTTGAACTCACAAGTTTCAGCCATTTACCTTACTACAAGGCATCTGTACTCGAAATTCCCGACAACTGGGATTACGGAAGGATGTACAATTTACCTATTGATGAATACATGGAGGTAATCAACAACGCCCTTAAATCAGGCTATTGCGTTGCTTGGGACGGGGATATCAGTGAGCGTGGATTCTCTCAGAAAAATGGTGTTGCAATAAACCCGATTCTTGAAAAGGGAGACGGCACTATTGACTTCACAAAGATTTATTCCGAGAAAAAGGTAGATCAGAATAGCAGACAGGAGGGATTTGAATCGTTCGTCACAACAGATGACCATCTTATGTTGCTTACAGGAATAGTAAAGGATCAAAACGGAACAATCTACTACATAACCAAGAACTCTTGGGGAACAGATGGGATATTCGAAGGCTATCTGAATATGTCTGAAAGTTTTGTGAGGGCTAAAAGCGTCTCTATGTTGGTTCACAAAAACTCAATTCCAAAAAATATTAGAGAGAAATTAGGCATTTAAACACTCCTTTATGAGCATTGCCAGACACATTCCAAACACTATTACCTGTCTAAACCTTCTTTCTGGAACCATTGCTGTAATATTTGGTTTTAAAGGAGATGCAGAAATAGCCGTCTATCTCGTGCTTGCCGCTGCAGTATTCGACTTTATGGACGGATTCGCAGCCAGGCTTCTGAAGTCATATTCACCAATGGGTAAAGAGCTGGACTCTCTGGCAGATCTGATTAGTTTCGGTCTGGCGCCGGCCATATTTTTGTTTCATCGCTATGGACTCACTCATGGAACAGGTATTCTTACATACATTCCATTAGTAATAGTGGTTGCCTCAGCTCTCAGACTTGCCAAATTCAACATTGACACAAGACAGACTGAGAATTTCATCGGTATGCCTACACCGGCAAATGCAATATTGATTGGCATGTTGATTCATTTCTCCTCATATAACGACATCTTCAATCCGATACTGGAGACAAAGTTTTTCATTCCTATTTTGTCTATTGTTTTGTCCTTCCTTCTGATTTGCAATATTCCCATGTTCTCACTTAAATTAAAATCACTCAAATGGAAAGGTAATGAGAAGCGCTACTCCCTGATTATTATAGCGATTGTTCTTACAGCCATTGCTTTCATCTCAGGTGTTACATGGTCTATTGCCATCCTTATTATATTCATATTATACATACTAATAAATTTAATTGATTACTCACTAACACTTTTCAGATAAAAAGATGAAAGGAAGGACCAATACTGACACTATGGAAATCATTAACAAGAAATTGTTAAGTCTTGCTCCTGATCAAAATATTGAGAAGCTTGAAGAACTGTCGGGATGGCTTAATGACCTCTTTACTGATCTGAACAGGCGAAACAGTCTCTTACTTGAAGCCTCCGTAAAGGCCAGTCAGATTCTTATTTCCAATCACAATTTCTACGATGCTGTCAACGAGGTTATAGAGATAATCGGTGAATCAATACTTAACAATAGAGTATTTATTTATGAATTTCACAGGGATATCATAAACAGCGACGAAGTTATTAGCCTGAGATTCGAAAAAGAGCAAGGAAAGGACTCAAAGAGAGTTTTCGAAAGCAAACATCAGAATATCCCGGCAAGTTATTTCCCCGAAGCTTTACTGAATAATCTGAAAAAAGGTGATATTGTCTCGTCCGATAACTGCCCGTTCTCTGAATGGGGGGAATTTCTATTAATACCAATCTTTGTTGAGGGATCGGAATGGGGATTTCTGGGAGTAGAAAGTAAAAGTATCAAAGGTGAAAATTTCTGGAGCGAAAGTGACAAGAATGCCATGAGCAGCATTGCCTCATCATTGGGGCAATATATTAATCGTCATTTTCAGAGTCTGGAACTTATAATGGCCAAGGAACTTGCAGAGGAGAGCGAGATTTATGCTAATTCCCTGTTTGATCAGTCTCCGCTGAGTATACATATAGCAAGCACATCGGGAGTCATAGAGAAGGTTAACAAATCTTCCGAATCGATCTTCAGTGTCCATCAAAACAGAGTGATATCAAAATTCAATGTACTTACGAACCCAATTGCCATAGAGCTTGGGTGGAACAAGTTTTTCAATGAGGCATTGGCATCCGAAAATGAAGTGTTCAGGACAATCATTTTTGACCCGGGAGCTTTTGGTTTCAGGGGAGAAAAAAAGGTGTTGAGTGCGGTTGCTTTTCCTATAAAATTTAAAGGAAGGGTTAAGAAGATAGCTATCATGTATCAGGATATTACCAACAATACCCGGAACGAGCTTCTTCTCAAGATTCAGCGTAATCTTGCATATTCCATCCTATCCTGCAAGAATTTTCCTGAATTCTATGCTATAGTTTCAAATGAGGTTGATTCAATAATACCTGACAACAATCTTTACGTCGCCTTCTATAATGAACAGACTGACAGTTTTTCCATAGGAGGTATTAACAGAAACGATCTTGACATACATATAGAGAGTTGGCCTGCAAAGAGCTCTATGACAGGATATGTACTTTCTCAGGGGAAAACGGTATTTGTCAAAAAGAACGATATCCTTGATCTTTATTCAAAAGGGAAAATCGAGATTGTCGGTGCTATGGCAGAAGTATGGCTTGGAGTTCCGTTCAGGAGTGAAAGCGGTGTCTCCGGAGCAATTGTCATACAAAATTACACCAATCCGGATTCGATCAACCCATCGGATATAGAGATAATTGAGCTAATAGCTAACGAAATAAAGATTTTCCTTGACAAAAAAAGTGCAGAGGAGAGCACTGTCAAGCTCACAAAAGCTGTAACAGAGAGCCCCGCCTCTGTTGTAATAACCGATTCGGAGGGAAAGATTGAGTATGTTAATCCAAAATTCGTAACAACTACAGGATATTCATTCGAAGATGTTAATGGTTCAAATCCGAGAATTCTGAAATCAGGAGACACCCCTCAAGTCGTATACAAGAATATGTGGGATACAATACTTTCTGGAAAGGAGTGGCGAGGTGAGCTGAAAAACAGAAAGAAAAACGGTGAATACTATTGGGAAGACATCTCAATCTCCCCAATAATAGGTGATGATGGATTTATAAGTCACTACATTGCAATCAAAGAGGACATCTCAGATCGTAAAATTCTTATCAATCAGCTCATTGAAGCACGCGACAGGGCACAAGAGAGTGACAAGCTCAAAACAGCATTTCTTCAGAATATCAGTCATGAGATCAGAACCCCTATGAACGGGATTCTTGGCTTTATTGAACTTCTGAGGGACCCGGACCTATCCTCTCAGGATCAGAACAGCTATATAGATATAATTGAGAAGAGCAGCCACAGAATGCTCAAAATAATAAACGACCTTATTGATATTTCCAAAATCGAGGCAGGTATTATTCAGATAAAACTATCAGAGGTTTGTATCTCATCCATGCTTCTGGATATTGTAACCTTCTTCACGCCAGAAGCAGAAAAAAAAGGAATAAAAATTGATCTTAAGTGTGGTGATAAGATTAAAGATCTTACCATAATTTCAGATTATGAAAAGATATATGCTTCAATGATCAATCTTATCAAAAATGCAATCAAATACTCTATAAAAGGTGAGATTACAATCGAGGCCGACTTATCCGGCGAATTCATTGAATTATCGGTAGCAGATACAGGAATTGGCATACCTGAAAGTAAACTCGACAAGATATTCGAGCGTTTCGCACAGGTTGAGTCAAACTCTATAAGCCGTGCAGAAGGTGCAGGGCTAGGCCTCAGTATAGTTAAAGCCTATATTGATATCCTTGGTGGTTCAATATGGGTTGAATCAAAACTGGGAGTAGGATCCCGGTTTTCTTTCACCATACCACTCTCCTATCAGAGTGAAACTGCAGATGAGTATATTGAAAAATCTTCTATAACAAAATCTATTGAGCATATGGAAGAAAGCAGAGTTTTAAAAATATTGGTGGCTGAGGATGAAGAGACTAATGCCCTGTATATAAAAACAATACTCAAGTCTTCAGGTTATGATTTGATCTTTGCCCATAATGGGAAAGAGACTGTAGATTTATTCAGACAAAATCCGGATACAGACATAATACTGATGGATCTCCGAATGCCAGAGATGGATGGATTTGAAGCAGCAAGATTGATACGAGCTCAGGATAAGAGTGTAGTAATAATAGCCCAGACAGCATTTGCCTTTACCGAAGACAAAGAGAGTGTTCTGGAACAAGGGTTCACCGATTACATATCAAAGCCCATAAGGAAAGACGAGCTTAAAAACATAATTCTCAAACATTCTTCTATATAGATGTAATTATAGACTGAATTCTGTCCAATCTTTCATCCAACTCTTTGTTCAATCTGAGGAAGTCGTTGGAATTATCCAACTCGCCTTTAACTCCAAGATAGTACTTTATTTTCGGTTCTGTGCCGGAAGGCCTTACTGAGACCATTGAATTACCTTCACCAATAAACTGCATTACATCAGACTTAGGCAGAGGGATAGAGTATCTCAGATCACTTATAAGGTCAACACTTTCAGATTGCAGATAGTCATGAATCAAAACAACCTGCTCTCCCGCCAGAGTTTGTAGTGGCTCATTCCTGAATTTTTTCATTATAACCTTAATCTGCTCAAGACCATCAATACCTTTTTTGGTCACAGAGACCAGCCTCTCTTTATAGAAGCCGAATTTTGTGTAGATTTCAGTCAAAAGGCTGAAAAGAGTCTTTCCCTGTTCTGCAGCCCATGCTGCCGCCTCGGATATAAGAATTGCAGTAAGTACAGCGTCTTTATCCCTGACAAATTCACCGGCATTGAATCCGTAACTCTCCTCTCCCCCTCCGATGAAAACTCTTTTTCCCTCGTTTTGCCTTACAATGTCAGCAATATACTTGAATCCCGTCAATACATTGAACATCTCCACACCATAAGAATCAGCTATACTTTTAAGCAGATCGGATGTAACGATTGTCTTAACCATGTAAAACCCCGGATTTTTCTCCCCTCTTTTTAATTTTCCGAGCTCACAATATCTCTCCAGCAAGTAGAAGGTAAGTAGTGATGAAGTCTGGTTACCATTGAGCAAGACCAGATTCCCGCTGTTATCCTTAACTGCGACACCTATTCTGTCTGCATCGGGATCTGTGGCGAGAACAATATCTGCATCTACTTCGACAGCCTTCTCAACTGCCATTTTCAAAGCAGAAGTCTCTTCAGGATTTGGAGAGGCTACTGTCGGAAAGTTCCCGTCATTTATATCTTGTGCCGGCACATTGAATATTTTCTTAAATCCGGCTCTTCTCAGAGCCTCTGGTACTAACTTGACACCTGTGCCGTGAAGTGGAGTGTATACAATTTTTAATCCGTCATGCTTTTTTACTGTTTCAGGCGATAAAGCAAGTGAGAGGATAGCGTTCAGATAGGCTTCATCTGTTTCTGTGCCCCCTACATGTATCTGATTCTCTCCACCGGAAAATTTAACCTGTGAAGGATCCTTTATCAAAAAGACCTCGTTTATTATATTCTCGTCGTGGGGAGCAATTATCTGGGCACCATCGCTCCAGTATACCTTATATCCGTTGTATTCCTTAGGATTATGGGATGCTGTAATCATGACACCTCCGACACACCCGTGATGACGTATTGTGAAACTCAATTCCGGTGTAGGTCTGAGTTCATGAAAAAGCAACACCTTAAACCCATTGGCAGCAAAAACCTCTGCAGTAATCCTGGCAAAGTAAGCGCTATTGTTGCGGCAATCGAATGCTACTGCAACAGTTAATGAGTTTTTGTGTTTGTTAGCCTTTATCATATAATTTGCCAGCCCCTGAGTAGCCATTCCAACGGTATACCTGTTCATGCGATTTGTGCCTACACCCATGATGCCGCGCAAACCTCCGGTTCCAAACTCCAAAGACTTATAAAAAGAGTCCTCAAGCTCTTTAGGATTTGTCTCAATAAGCCTCCTTATCTCCTCTTTAGTCTCATTATCGAAACTGCCATCAAGCCACGATTGGGCTTTTAATAAATAATCCGTAGCCATAACATTGGATTTAAAAATTACTTCTAACAAATTTAATCAATAATAGATTAAATTCAAAAATCAAACTATTGTATATTTGCCATATGAATATAAAAGAGTACACCCCGTTCTACCGCAGAAATCTTAAGTTAGCAATACCTGTCATGCTTACTCAAGCCGGACAGATCACAGTCAATCTTGCAGACAATATCATGGTAGGTCACCTGGGGACTACAGAACTTGCCGGGGTTACATTTGCCAACTCAATCATCATATTAGGTATGGTTTTCGGAATTGGCTTCACACAAGGAGTTACGCCACATGTTGGTCACAGTTACGGTAAAGGGGAACACGACAATGTAGGTAGATTGTTACAAGTATCCTTCATAACCAACATCATACTCTCCATAATTCTTACCTGTGTAATGTTCACCATTGGTCTTTTTATGGATTTGATGGGACAGACTGAAGATGTTGTGAGCTATGCAAGAGACTACTATTATATCATCTTGGCATCAATGATTCCTGCTCTCCTTTTCTTCGGTATGCGACAATTTTCTGAAGGTATCGGAATCACAAAATATGCACTGTACATTACAATAATTGGTAACTCACTGAATATTCTTCTGAATTGGGTGCTCATATATGGTCATCTCGGGTTTGATCCGATGGGGGTAAAAGGGGCTGCAATAGCAACCTTGATAAGCAGATATATAATGTGTGGATCTTTCATCGTCTTATATCTGCGACAACCTGCATACAGTCGATATGTCAAATTGTTAAGAAAGCCATTGATAGACAAGGAAACCGTCAAAAGAATCCTGAAAACATCTGTCCCACTCTCATTCCAAAACCTGGTAGAAATCACGGCATTCAGCCTGAGTGCAATAATGGTTGGATGGAATGGCGAGATATCCCTTGCTTCACATCAGATAGCAATGAGTATGAGCAGTTTTTCATTCATGCTTGCATTGGGGGTGGGTGCTGCAGCAACAATAAGGGTATCTCATCAATATGGATATGGAGATTACAAGTCAATGAGAATGGCTGGTTTTGCAGCTATCCATTTAAGTGTTGTGCTGATGTCAATATGCGGTATTTTATACATTTTGCTGAGAAATTACATACCACTGGTCTTTACAGATGACCCTGACGTAATCTACCTCTCTTCTCGACTTCTGATAATATCTGCCCTCTTTCAGGTTTTTGATGCCACACAACTTTCCTGTCTTGCATGTCTGAGAGCTTTGGCAGATGTCAGGAAACCTTTGTTGTTTTCTGTTATCTCATATTATTTTGTTTGTTTACCTTTAGGCTATCTTTGCGGGAACATTCTGGGATATGGAGCTATCGGTGTCTGGGTTGGACTACTTTTAGGTCTGGTATTTGCCGCTTCTCTGTTTCTGTGGAGGTTCAATATAATAAGTATGCGTTTAGTAAAGTTACATTCTATCTAAAATGAAAAAAATAAATTATAAAAGGGAGGTTATTTTTCTAATAGGAGTGGCAACTATTATCCGTTCTATAATAGCATACTTCATAGATTTGAGCGCAGAGGAGTCATATTGCTGGTCTTTTGCATTATACCCCAAGTTAAGCCAGATGGAGAGCACTCCTATGATAGGGTGGCTGATACAACTTTCCACATGCAATCTTGCATTTAACCATCCTTTTTTTGTTCGGGCCGGAGCAATAATGGTTTCAGCTCTGTCCACATGGCTTATTTACATTATAGGAAGACGAGTGAAGAGCGAAGCTACCGGATTCTGTGCTGCCGTATTATACACCTCCTCCTTGTTCTGCTCACTAACAGCCGGTACATTCATAAGTGCAGAAACTCCTCAGTTGTTATTTCTCCTTCTTTCCATATATTTCCTGCATGAAGGACTTATAATAAAATACGACCAGGGACTCGAATCAAGGACTCTGTCAAACATATCACTTTCAACAAGTGGAATTTTTATAGGTCTGGCTACCCTGTCTCACTTTTCTTCCATTCTGATATGGGCCGGGGTATTACTCTACATAACTCTCTATGATAAAAAAGCATTCGGAAGACCATACTTATATATATCACTGATATTTACCCTACTGCTGACATGGCCTGTTATTTTCTGGCATAACTTGCAAATATTCTTTGGCATTGATACATTGTACAATCATCTGATAAATACACCGGATCCGATTCAGATTATTATAGAGAACAATCCTTTAAATATCTTAATCATTCTATTCTCAATCTTATCTTTCAAAAAATTACGATTTATTAAAAATCAGCAGTTTAAATTCTTTATATCAATATCACTTCCTCTCATACTTACCGGTAATATTTCAATTGGTATCATTCCTCTGTTTTTTGTAGCAGCTGCCTCAATTGAAACTAGATTTTACAAGCTCAATTTTATGCAGCACTTCCCCAGATTGCTCAAGTATAGTCTTATCCTTAGCCTATCCATAACAGCTGCATACATACTTCAACTATACATAGGATTATTCAGCATAGAGGTAAAAAGAAGCCCGGATGTCAAAATAGGATACTATGACCCATCTCTCGACAGATTCGGGATGAAAGAACTCTCAGAGGAGTTTCGAAAAATACGCACAATAGATGTTGCAATGGGAAAAATGCCCGTTCACTCATATATTGTTTCTGACAACTATCTTTTTGCTGCACAGGCAGAATACTACATCGCTTATCCTGAAAAGATTCCAGTCAAAGCTATCGGCTCACATTCTGAGATAAGGAAATATTTACTTACCACAATGAATCTTGGTGGTTTCAAGATCGGCGAAAGTGCCTATTATCTTGAACCTGCAGGAAAAAGCCGCTCCGGGATAGAGATTGGAAATCAATATTACAAGAGTGTAGAGATTGCCGGAAATATTTACATACACCGTCTTAAAAAACCTGTTCAGAAATACACTGTATACAGGTTTAAAGATTTGCAAGTTATTCCGTACATACAATGATAATTGATAAACCCTTTCTCGATTTTATTAATGAACATGCCGAAGATGATGTGTATGGGCTTCTGCTAAAATCAGATCATTTCCCGGGTATTGACGTAAGGGCTGCAGCAACTTCAATTGTTGCCAGAAAAAAGTTAATTCAAAAAGTTCCTGATTGGGCGGTAGTAAACTCGCTTTTCTTCCCTAAAACATTAAATGCAGAACAAGCAAGCTCATGGCTGACTGCCCGTTACAAACAACGTTTCTGTGATGGGAATGTAACAGTAGATATAACCGGAGGATATGGAGTTGACTCATATTATCTTTCAATGGTTTCATCAGAATTACACTACATTGAGGCAGACCAAGAAATATTCGAAGCCACTAAGCATAATTTCAACACTCTGGGTATAAAAAATGTAATTTTTCACAATCACACTGTGAAAAGTGGAACATTATCCGGATTAGGACTGCCAACTGCCTCTTTATTATACATAGATCCTGCAAGGCGTTCAGAAAGTAGCAAGAGGTTATTTGCATTTGATGACTGCAACCCTGATATACTGAATATAAAAGATGATCTGTTTTTAATCTCCCGGACCATTCTAGTAAAGGCCTCCCCTATGCTTGACATTACAGAATCACTGAGGTTGATTCCTGAAATATGTGAGGTTCACATCCTATCTGTCAACAATGAGTGTAAGGAACTCCTTTTTCTTATAAAAAAGGGGAGAGATAACAGCATTGAAAACCTGCCGGTCTTTACAGTCAATTACAATAAGAGATGTGATGAGATATTCAATTTTAATTTTAATGAGGAGAAAGAATCCAATCCGGAATATATCCATGAAGCTCCTTTAGTATATCTCTATGAACCGAATAGTTCTATTGTCAAGTCGGGTGCATTCTCTACAATAGCAACAAGTTTTAACCTCCGCAAACTTGCAAGGCATACACACCTCTATTCATCTGATACAAAAATCTCAGGTTTTCCCGGGAGAGTTTTCAATGTGATTGATTCAATAGAATATAAGAAGAAAAACATCCCGGGCCTTAGAGAGAAATACCCAAAGGCCAATATAGCAACAAGGAACTTCTCTTTAACCCCTGAGGAATTAAAGAGAGTCCTTGGAATCTCTGACGGAGGTGATTTCTATATTTTCGGTTGTACGACAGGTGATAAAAGAGTGTTGATTGTCTGCAAGAAAGCAGATTAATCAATCTTCAAGCTTCTCTTCGTTATTCGTATACCATTTTACCTCCAGTAGTGCATTGTCTGTATGAGGCTCAATCTTTATGGAGCATTTATACTTTTTTGCCCACTTGTATTTGATACTGAACAAACCCTTTGAAAGATATGCAGCAAGAATAGGATTTACCTTTAAAACAAAGGATTTTATCTTCTTCTCCTTTACATAATAAGCAAGTTTTCTCTCAATAGTTTCATCAATAAGAAGGCTTGAGGCAATTTTACCTGTCCCGTTGCAACTAGGACAATTTTCGGTTGTATTTATCTCAGTGGCAGGTCTTACCCTTTGACGAGTAATCTGCAACAATCCGAACTTAGTAAGAGGCAATATATTATGTTTTGCTCTGTCGCTTTGCATGAGATCCTGCATATGCTTAAAGAGTTTGATTTTATTTTCATTTGAATCCATGTCAATAAAATCAACTACAATAATTCCCCCCATATCTCTCAATTTGAGCTGTCTCGCAATTTCATCTGCGGCGCTCATATTAACATCAAAACTATTTTGCTCCTGATCCGAGCCGCTTTTAGCTCTGATACCACTATTGACATCTATGACATGAAGTGCTTCGGTGTGCTCAATCACAAGGTAAGCCCCCTGTTTTATCGGAACTACCTTTCCAAACGCACTTTTAATCTGCCTGTTTATCTCAAAATGGTCAAAAATCGGTGTACCTCCCTTATAAAGCTTGACAATCTTCTCTTTGTCAGGAGCTATTAAAGATATATACTCCCGAATCTCATTGAACATCGTCTCGTCATTAACCTCTATACTGGAGAATGAATCATTCAGAAGATCTCTTAAAATAGTTGTTGTACGGCTGTTTTCCGTAAACAACAATTGAGGTGGCTTTGCTTTAGCAATTTTGGACCAGGAATCTTCCCACTTTTTGATAAGTGATTTGAGCTCTCCATCCAATACTGCAGCTCTCTTCCCCTCTGCAACAGTTCTGATTATGACTCCGTAATTAGGCGGCAAGATGCTGTATACCAGCCTTTCCAGCCTTTTTTTCTCCTCTTTTGAGGTAATCTTCTGAGAGATACTTACTTTGTCGGCAAATGGTATTAAAACCATATTCCTGCCGGCAATTGAAATTTCTGATGTTAATCTGGAACCCTTTGTAGAAATCGGTTCCTTTACAATTTGTGCAACTATGAATTGTCCAGGCTTGAGAACATCAGATATCTTTCCCTCTTTTTCCAATATATCTCCTAGTTTTATATCAGAATAGAGAGCCTGATGATTCCTGCTCTGTCCAATAGATCTGGTAAAATAATCCAAAGCCTTGAATGATAATCCAAGGTCCAAATAGTGGATAAATGCATCCTTCTCGTCTCCGATATCAACGAATGCAGCATTCAGGGCCGGCATTATTCTTTTTACCTTCCCTATATATACATCACCTACTGAATAATTACCGTCATTCTGCTCCTTGTTCAGCTCGATCAATCTATGATTGTCGAGAAGGGCGATAGAAACCTCCGTAGAACATACATCAATTATTAACTCCTTCTCCATCTACGATTATAAATAAAAGAATCTAAAGTAAGCCAGTTGGCTTACTTTAGATTATCACTCAGTGAAGACTCAAATAGCAACTATTTTTTCTTTTTATGTCGGTTCTTACGAAGACGTTTTTTACGCTTGTGAGTTGCCATTTTATGTCTCTTCCTTTTCTTTCCGCTTGGCATAATTATTAAAATTTACTAAAGTAATGACGTTATTACTTTACGTTGTTCTTCACTTTATTCATAAACACCTTTGCAGGTTTGAAAGCAGGAATGTTGTGTGCTGGGATCACCAAAGTAGTGTTCTTTGATATATTCCTGGCAGTCTTCTTTGCACGTTGTTTAACGATAAAGCTACCGAAACCACGAAGATAAACGTTCTTATCTTTTGAAAGAGATTCTTTCACGCTCTCCATGAAACTCTCAACTACATTCTGGACAGCAATTTTTTCCATTCCAGTTGCTTTTGCAACTTCATTTACGATATCCGCTTTTGTCATGATAAATTAATATTAGGGGTTAGTCGAATTTTTTAACGAACAAAAATAGCACTATTTTATTGATTATTCAAAACAAAGCCCCATTTTTTTATAAATTTATGTAGTTTTCACTATCTTATGCCATTTATTCATAAATTTGAACATGCGTAATCAATTGATATCCGGAACTCTTTTTTTACTGTTGCTCCTTATACCGGATCAGCTTTTCTCCCAGACTAAATCCTGTATATCAAATATATATACCCCCAAAAAGGGGATTACCAGAAGAGAAATTATTCTGCACGAATTGCCATTTAAGACCGGAGATTCTGTTAATATGCACAATATTGAAAATCTTCTACTTATTGGGAAAGAAAATCTGATCAACTTGTCGCTTTTCAACTTTGTGTACCTTAATTATGAAAACAATAAGGAGAACCCTGACAACATAGATATATACATAGAGACTGAAGAGAGATGGTATATATGGCCATTGATAAATGTTGTACTTGAAGACAGAAATATGACCAGTTGGCTGAAGAGAGGAGATATGGGAAGAGTGACTCTAGAGACTGGCGTTAAGGCATACAATCTATGGGGACTTAATCATACCCTTAGTGTGAGCTTTAGGTCGGGCTATCAAAGAGGATTAAGGTTTGAATACAATAATATAGCACTGGATCGAAAACGAAAGCTTCTGTTAAATATTAGTGCAATCAGGGAGTATTCCCGTACAGAAAATGTAAGAATCGAAAACAATACTCCTTTCTACTATAAATCAGATGAATTCATCTTTGACAAATACTCATATATGGCAGGTCTCACATATCGCCCCAGAATTAGAATAAGCCATATAATTAATATAGGTGTTGACAAGTGCGACATTTCTAAAAGCATATTAAAAGAAAACCCTGATTATTGGGGAACCCAGGACACACTAAGAACGGGCTTTTTTATTAATTATAAATATGCGTCGGACCAAAGAGACAATAATCAATACCCTTTGGATGGGTATCTGATTAGCGGAGAGTTTAACGGATACGCATCATTTGATAACGATATAAGATATGCTCAGATCTCTACACTCTTGCAATACTGCCAACCCATAGATGACAGATGGAATATCTCTGCCATACTATCTGTCGGTATGTCTGCAAAAAACAGGAATGCTTACACGTTCGACAAAGCAATCGGATACGAACAAGCATATCTGCGAGGGATGGAGTTATATGTTGCAGACGGACAGCACTATTCCGTTCTAAATCCTACTCTTAAGTACAATATAATACCCACTAAGGTGGTAACCATTGACTGGCTCTCTTTTCTCAAAAAGTTCAGTAAAATACACTTTGCTTTATATGGTAAGGCATTTGTTGACTGTGGCTACGTCTATAACAAATACAGGACATTACAGTCCAACAACCTGTCCAATAAGTTTCTATACAGCACAGGTCTTGGACTCGACTTTGTCACATACTACGACATAAATCTTTCTATCGAATACTCTTTCAATATGTTAAATAAGGGTGGTCTCTTTTTCACCTTTAAAGGACCATTGATTTAGTTTGGCATAATCATTGACCATATAAGAATAGACATACTATTACCTGAAACTTTCGGGATAAGCGTGACAAATTGACATAATAAAGAATAAATATGAAATTAGACGATATATATCTGCAGCACTCACTTCCAGAAGATGTAAACATAATTCCGGTAATGAACATCGAAGGTATCCGACACATAGATGATTCAGAACTACCGGACACTTTGCCTATCATCGCTCTGAGAAATGCTGTGCTTTTCCCCGAAACTGTCATTCCAATAACGGTAGGAAGGGAAAAATCTGTAAAATTAGTTAGAGAGGTATACGGAAAGATGAGAATCTTAGGAGCTGTTTCTCAAAAAGATGCGAAGCAAGAGGATCCTTCTCCATCTGACCTGTACGATATAGGGACATTAGCCAAGATTATCAAGATTGTTGAAATGCCTGATGGTGGCATTACAATAATACTGCAAGGGATAAAGCGATTCAAGGTAAAGGACATAATTGCCACAGAACCCTATTTTATAGCATCTGTAAAATATCTTGAGGATGATATAAACAAAAGGAATTTAAAAGAACTTGATGCTATTGCCGGCTCAGTAAAAGATGCCGCGCTTCATATAATTAAATTATCTCCACATCTTCCGCAAGAGGCTGCTTTTGCAATAAAAAACATTGAAGGTCACTCCTTCCTGGTAAATTTCATTGCTTCCAGCATGGAGATAGACAACCCTCTTGATAAAATTGCATTACTAAGAGAGGGCCGCTTAAAACAAAGGGCATTAAAGCTGCTTGAATTGCTTAATAAGCAAATAGATATCCTTAAGATAAAAGATGATATACAGCAGAAGGTAAGAAGCGAGATTGACCAGCAACAGAGAGAGTATTACCTCAATAATCAGCTTAAGACGATTCAGGAAGAGCTTGGCATTAACACAAATGTCCAGGAGTTTAACGATTTAAGACAGCAGGCAACCAAGAAAAAATGGTCTAAGAGTGTTGCCGAGACATTCGAGAAAGAGTTGCAGAAGCTGGAGAGGACCAATACCGGTTCTCCAGATTTCAATATACAACTTTCTTATGTAAAATTCCTTCTCGAACTGCCTTGGGGTGAGCTCAGCCCGGATAATCTTGATCTCAAACACGCTCAAAAAACACTTGACAATGACCACTTTGGGCTTGAAACTGTAAAAGAGAGGATAATCGAGCACCTGGCTGTCCTTAAATTAAAGGGTGATATGAAATCTCCTATTCTCTGCCTGTATGGCCCTCCGGGTGTCGGAAAGACCTCTTTGGGGAAATCGATTGCGAAGGCATTGGGAAGAAGTTATGAGAGAATATCTCTTGGCGGTTTGCATGACGAGGCAGAGATACGCGGTCACAGAAGAACATATATCGGAGCAATGCCAGGAAGGATAATAAATTCAATAAAGAAAGCAGGAACATCCAACCCACTTCTTGTTCTGGACGAAATTGACAAAGTGAGCAGTGACTTCAGGGGTGATCCGGCTTCTGCTCTTCTTGAGGTTCTTGATCCGGAGCAAAATGTTTCATTTCACGACAATTATCTTGACATTGACTATGACCTCTCAAAGGTTCTCTTTATTACAACTGCCAACAACATCTCTACAATCCACCCGGCTTTAAGGGACAGAATGGAGATGATTAATGTGAGTGGTTATCTTGCAGAAGAGAAGAGAGCTATTGCAAAAGGTTATCTTATACCTCGACAGACCGAAGCTCATGGTCTCAAAAAAAATCAGTTCAAAATCAATCAAGAGGGAATTGATACAATCATAGGTGAATATACCCGGGAATCAGGTGTCAGGGGTCTTGATAAGCAAATAGCAAAACTTGCTAGGATTACAGCAAAGAATATTGCTCTTGAGACACCTTTAAAACCGCTTCTTGGTCCAAAAGAGGTTAAAGAGATGCTTGGTGTTCCAATATACCAACATGACACCCAGAAAGGGAATGAGGCAGCAGGCGTTGTAACAGGACTTGCGTGGACAGAAAACGGTGGTGAGATTCTATTTATCGAGTGTGTCATGAGTAAAGGTAAAGGCATACTTACAACTACCGGAAACCTTGGAGATGTAATGAAGGAGTCAGCAATCATTGCATATCAGTATCTGAAAGCCAATCCTCAGTTACTATCTCTCAATACCAAAGACTTTACTGAAAAAGACATACACATACATGTCCCTGAGGGAGCGATTCCAAAAGATGGTCCTTCAGCCGGTATAACTATGATTAGTGCGATGTCTTCGGCATTCCTTAAAAAGAGAGTTAAAAGCGGCATTGCCATGACCGGAGAGATAACACTGCGTGGCAGAGTACTCCCTGTCGGAGGAATTAAAGAGAAGATTCTGGCAGCAAAGAGAGCCGGTATTGAGACTATAATTCTCTCGGAGGATAACAGGAAAGATATAAATGACATTAAAGAGATTTACCTTAAAGGCTTGAATTTCAAGTTTGTGAAGAACATTCCGGAAGTTCTTGAATTTATATTCTAAGGTTTTATCATGGATGTAAAGATTGATGAAAGTTGGAGAAGAGAGCTCCAGGAGGAGTTTGACAAGGAGTATTTTTCGAAAATCGTTGGTTTTCTAAAAAAAGAGATGGAGTCTCATGTTGTCATCTACCCCAAAGGAAATCTTATATTCAACGCATTCAATTCTACACCTTTCGACAAAGTGAAAGTTGTCATTATCGGGCAGGATCCGTACCATAACCCTGGTCAGGCCCATGGTCTTTCATTTTCGGTCCCTGACGGAATAAAACCACCACCCTCACTTGTTAATATTTTCAAGGAGTTAAAAACAGATTTAGGAGTAGATACGCCGCAAAGCGGCTCTCTGGAAAGATGGGCAGAACAGGGTGTTTTTCTTCTCAATGCAGTTCTTACAGTGAGGGCAGGATCTCCTGCATCTCACGGCAATATAGGCTGGATACAATTCACCGATGCTGTGATTAAAAGACTCTCAGACAAAAGAGAGGGTATAGTTTTTCTGTTGTGGGGAAATTTTGCAAAAGGCAAGAGATCAATCATAGACACAAATCGTCATTTTGTACTTGAGGCAGCTCACCCCTCCCCTCTTGCCCAGGGAGCCTTTTTCGGCTGCCGCCATTTTTCCAGAACAAATGCAATTCTTGAAGCTCAGGGAAAAGCTCCGATAAATTGGTAAATAGTTACCTTACACCAAAAATTCCGGTTCCTATTCTTACGATTGTACTTCCCTCCTCAATTGCAATTCTGTAATCTCCGGACATACCCATAGATACTTCCTTAAAACATTCAGAATCCCTGAAATAGGTTTCTTTGAGGAAATCAAACTCTGATTTAAGAGCGGCGAACTCTTTTCTAATCTGATCTCTCTCCGAAACATAGGAGGCCATACCCATTACTCCACAAATCCGTATGTTTTTCAATGATTTTAAAATATCGATACTTTCGCGGATTTCAGCAGATGTGAAACCCTGCTTTGTCTCCTCCATAGCAATATGAATCTGTAGCAGACAATCTTTGGTAATAGAGCGTAAAGAAGCTTGTCTATCTATCTCTTGTGCCAATTTTACAGAATCAACGGAATGAATAAGGTAGGCCTTATCGATAATCATCTTTACTTTGTTTGTCTGAAGATGACCGATAAAATGCCACTTTATGTCTGACGGAAGGGTTTGCGCCTTCATCTGCATCTCCTGAGGACGATTCTCTCCAAACTCTCTAAGACCAGAATTGTACGCCTCAATAATGTCTTCAGCAGGCTTAAATTTAGAAACTGCCACCAATCTTGTTGATGGCGGCAGTTCATTTTTTATCTCCTCAATATTTGCGGAAATTGTCATTTTTTCTTCTTTTGTTGCTGAAGCTGCTGTTGTTGCATTTTATAAGCTTCATCAAGTCTCTGCTGGAATTTCGATTTTTTTGCAGGTGCATTGGATGCAGCTTTCTCTTTAAGCTTTGCATATAACTTCTCCTCGTCAACGAAATATTTTCGTATAACCCATGTCTGAAGCATGGTGAGCAGGTTGGAGAGCATATAGTAATAACTCAGACCACTCGAGAAATTGTTACAAAGAACAAGCAGGAATACCGGCATAAAATAGAGGCTCATGAACTTCATTCCTGCCATTTGAGGACCGGTAGCCATCTGGTCTGCATTCATCTTTGAGTAGAAATACATCGATACAGCCATAAGAAGAGCAAAGAGGCTGACATGGTCTCCATAGAGAGGAATACTGAACGGTAAATTCAATATAGAGTCATAGGCACTTAAATCATCAGCCCAAAGGAAACCCTCCTGTCTCAACTCAAATGAGGCCGGGAAGAATTTGAACATAGCAAAGAGGATAGGCATCTGCAACAGCATCGGGAGGCAACCTCCGAACATACTGACATCTGCCTTCTTGTATAGTGCCATGGTCTCCTGTTGCTTCTTCATGGCATCTTCGGACTTAGGGTACTTCTCGTTTATTTTATCAACCTCCGGTTTCAGTACACGCATTTTTGCAGATGACATGTATGACTTTAATGTAAGCGGAGATATAACAATCTTGATTAGTATTGTAAGGATCAGAATAATCAGACCGTAGTTTCCTATAAACTTGTTGAGAAAGTCAAATACCAGAATGACTATGTATCTGTTTATCCACCCAATAAGCCATCCGCCAAGGGGAACTATCTTTTCAAAACCCTGGTCATAAGATTTCAGGGTCTTGTAATGGTTCGGACCGTAGTAGAACTGGAAAGGCATCGAAACTTCATCCTCAATAGAATATGGAACCTGCATGTTTGCCTCGCAATGCATAAGGTTTTTATCGGGATCTGACTCAGGATATATATTATAACTCAACAATCCTGTGTTAAAGTTATTCCCTGATACCAGAATGGCCGAAAAGAACTGCTGCTGGAAAGCAACCCAGTTGATTTTTGTACGAACATCCTTCTCTACGCTCTCTTTTCTCAGCCCGAGGCTTTCAACATCCTTTGAATTAGGATGTTTGTATAAAAGTGAAGAGTAGTTTTTCTCATTGTCATAGCCTTTTTCAAGTCTCGGAACATCCAATACCCAGTGAAGGTCCATAGAGGTGACTTTTTTCTGGATATGTTCCTTCATCCCTACAAAGCGGATGTCAAGATCTACCAGATAACTGCCTTTGGTGAGAGTGTAGTTATATTCAATGTATGAATCCTCATCAAACGGCAACCTGTACACCACCGATGTGTCTGTGGATTGGGCATTTTCGAACACGAAACTGTCTGTTGCAACCTCCTGATTTGTGAAGAGTACCAATGAGAACTTGCTCGCCTTCTCTTTTATCAGATAAAGGGGGAGTGAGTCATAGGTATAGTAATTTTTTATTTCAACCTTGTTTGGCTGAGCTCCTTTGCTTGTAAACTCTATCTTAATCTTATCGTTTTCCAGAGTCAGGAACTCCTCCTGTGCCGTACTGGCTTTAACCAATGAGGAATCCTTGTATATTGAATTTACGGCAGAAGAGTCTCTGCTAACGGTACTATCGGAAGCAGCAATCAGATTTGAGGCAGAGTCGAGCGCCATCTCTTGCATGGCAGCCTTGGCCTGAACTCTGGCAACAGAGTCCATTTGAATCTTCACCTTCTCCTGTTCACGATATATCTTTGAATTGTACCAACTGAACCCTATAAGTATAACACCTATAATTACAAATCCAACGATTGAATTTTTCTTCATTATTATTGAGCGTCGTTTTGGTTGTCTATTAATTTGATTTTCTCTTCGAGTTGTGAAAGTTCAAATTTGGCTGCAGAGATCTTCTTTTCAATATCCAGCAAAAGTGAATCGGCATTCTTGGATTTTGTAAAGAATCCCATATTATTTTCCCAGACAGCAATATCTTGCTCCATCTGTCTGTATCTCTGAATCAACTTCTCTCTTTCGGCCCTTACTCCACCACCCTTTGAAGAAGTGGATACATCTTTAAGATGTTTCTTGTACCTGTTAATTCTGTTCTCCTGCTCAGGATTTCTAATTTCACCGAACTTCTGCTCCATAGCATGTCTGTATGCTGCCTGAATCCTCTCCTTTTCCTTAATCGGCACAAAACCAATCTCGGCCCACCTTGTCTGGAAATCTTTCAAAGCTTCACTGTTTTCCAATGGTTTTGGATCAAGTTTGTACTCGTTGATCTCTTGGATAAGATCGAGCTTTTTAGCTAGATTCTGTTCAAAAGAGTCATCTACTGAGCTGTAATGCTTAGACTTATTGTCAAAGAAAGTATCACAGGCTGCTCTGAATCGTTTCCAAACAATATCAGACTGTTTGCGGGCAACAGGTCCTATCTCTTTCCATTTCTTTTGGAGGTTTATCAACTGATCGGTAGTCCTCTTCCAATCATCACTGTCTTTAAGCGCTTCAGCCTGCTCGCAAAGAGCTATTTTCTTATCATAATTCTCTTGCATTACATTTTTGAAATGCGAGTAATGATCTCTTTTTGCATCATAGAATTTATCACAAGCTGCCCTGAAACGGTCATAAATTCTCTGGTTATCCTTTTTTGAAGCAAAACCTATCCCTTTCCAGTCATTCTGAATCTTCTCTATCTCCTTTGTAAGTGCATTCCAATCTCTCTCTCCTTCTAATGCCACTATTGCCTCAACTTTTTCACAAAGCGCACTTTTCTGCTCCAGATTCTCTTTTTGAGACTCCTTCTGTGTCTCAAAAAACTCCTGTTGTCTTTTATTTACACCTGAAGTAGCCTTTTTAAACCTCTCCCATATCTCTTCCCTCATCTCTTTATTAACAGGACCCAGCTCTCTCCACTCCTCATGAAGTTTCTGCAACTTTCTGAAGGCTTGAATGATATTTGGTTCATTAATAAGAGCTTCAGCCTTTTCACAAAGTTCAACTTTCATCTCAAGATTCTTCTTGAGATCAAGATCTCTGAGCTCATTATTTATCTTAACATAATCGTAAAATTTCTCAACAAGATATTGGTAAGTATCCCATATATCCTTATTGTTTGCCTGTGGCACAGGTCCAATCGATTTCCATCTGTTCTGTAGCTCGCGGAACGCCGGGAATGTCTGATGAAGATCCTCCTGTTTTTCAAGAAGATCTTTTAATTCTTCAATAATGGCATTTTTCTTTGCAAGATTTTCCTCTTTCTGCTTTTCAATGGTTTGCAGGAAACTCCCCCTTAAGGACTTGTATTGAGCATAAAGCTCCTTAAAGCCTCTCTCTATCTCTGCAAAAGGATTGTGTGAAACTACTGTCTCCTGGAGATCCTCCTCAGTACTCTCGACATTTTCAGAAGGAGCTATAAAACCCGCAGCAATTTTCTCTCTTTTGAGTGCTTTATAAAATGCAGCCTTAATACCTTCTGCAAGTTTATACATCTCCTGTTGATCCCCTCGTTCAATCAATTCCTGAAAAATCTGCAAGATCTCTTTCAGACTTTTGTTCGAATGGTCTGGATACTCAGTTAAAGAGTCATTATTACTCAGCGTATTTTCAAGGATCTCACCTTCCTTGAATTGCTCCTCAGGAGCAGTAGGGATAATTTCTTGGTCCATTATTGCAAGGCTAATATGTTAATAACTCGCAAATATAAAAAAAAATTTGCTAATGCCGTGATTTATCTAAATTTGCACCATGATTAGATTTGACATATTAAGTGTGGTACCGGAATTGCTTGAGAGTCCGTTGAATCACTCCATTGTACGCAGGGCAAAAGAGAGCAATCTTGTCGAGATCCATATACACGATATCCGCGAATACGGGAAAGGCAACTACAGACAGGTGGATGACTACTGTTTCGGCGGAGATGCAGGTATGGTAATGATGATAGAGCCTGTATACAAGTTAATTACAAAACTGAAAAGTGAGCGTGAATATGATGAGATTATATATATGAGTCCCGATGGCGAGCTTTTAGATCAAAAAATTGCAAATCAGTTGTCGTGTCTGAAAAATATAATAATCCTCTGCGGGCATTACAAAGGGATTGATCACAGAATAAGAGAACATCTGATCACAAGAGAAATCTCAATAGGTAATTATGTACTGAGCGGAGGAGAGATTCCTGCAGCTGTAGTTTGTGACGCAGTTATCAGACTCATTCCGGGAGCCCTTTCAGACGAAACCTCTGCATTGAGCGATTCATTCCAGGACGATCTTCTGGCACCTCCTGCCTATACCAGGCCTGCAGACTTCAATGGATGGAAAGTCCCCGATGTCTTGCTATCAGGGAATCCTAAACTTATCAAAGAGTGGCAGGAAAAAGAGTCTGTTGACCGTACAAGAAGATTAAGACCGGAACTTCTGAAGGACTAAAACCCGAATTCATCAACCTTTATATCTTTCTTCTCCTCTTTTGGTGCCTCTTCTGCTACTGAGTGTACCTCGTTCCCATATACAATCATGGCTTTCACAGGTTGCGCAGGACATATATACTCACAAGCACCACACCCTATACATATATCTTTGTCCAATTTAGGGATGTAGAGTCCTGTATCCTTATATGGTATCATTGTTATGGCATTAGTCGGACAATGTTCGTCACACGCACCGCAATCAGTACCATCTTTGAATACGATGCAATCCCTGAGTTTAAACTTTGCCTTACCAATCTGAGTCAGTTTCTTCTCTTCAATTTTCAGCGGAATGAGAGCCCCGTTAGGACATACCTGAGAACATGTGTTACACTCATAAGCACAGAAATGATTCTTATAATCCAAAACCGGCATCATCAATCCATCAAGACCATATTCCAATGTCGCAGGTTTTATTATACTACTTGGACACGCAGAGATACATGCATGACAAGTTGTACAGTGAGCCTTAAGGTTCTCCAGGCTTATTGCTCCCGGAGGCGCAATTGCTCTCTTTTCAGGGATAGAAGATTTCAGAGGTCCCACTTTTGCAGCTCTTGCCGCAATTGCTCCTCCAAGCAATCCAAGGGCAATAAGAGTCCTTCTCCTGCCCTGCTGATCGGCAACTTTCTCTGATTTTACCGACTTATATGCAAATTCATATGATACAGCCCCCCTCTTACAGCCTTGCATACAATCCAGACATGCGACGCATCTGCTTATATCAATCTTTTTGTTCTTGACATCAATACACTGGCTCTTACATTTGGTCACACACAGCATACATTGATTACAATTGTCATTAATAGCCGGTTTGAAAATTGCAAATTTGGAGATACCACCGAGGATTGAACCAACAGGACATATCGTGTTGCAATAGAGTCTTCCCCTTAATGAGCTGAACACAATAACTACAAACAAGAAAAGTGTTGCCAGTAAAAATGCAGCCAGGGCAAACTGAAAATAGCTTCTCACAAAAATAGTCTCGGGGAACCATGAAGCCAACAGATTATTTATAAATAACTCTCCTCTGCCGATTATCTGACTCGATACCCTTCCCCAACTTGAATATGGATCAAGCATTGCCAGGGGCAATGTAAATCCTCCTACCAACGGAAGCATTACAACGGCAAGTATTGAATAGCGTAATATATCATGTCCCTTTGCATATTTGTAGCGACGGCTCTTCTTTGATTTGAATATAAAAGCTATTCTTGTAACTATATCCTGAAATGTTCCTGCAGGGCATAGTGTCGAACAATACACCCGACCGAACAGAAGAGTCAAAGCTGTTATGAGCAGAAAGAAAACTGCAGAGCCTGTAAAAAGCCCCAGCAAAGAGGGTACAAACTGAAATTTGAGAATCTGTTGAAAGAGTCCTGACCACCCGTTTGAAAAGTAAAGAAAGTTCAATGTCACTAGAATAAATATGAGCAGTGACAGGGTGACCCGGGTCCATTTAAGTGTCTTATACATAATTACATTTTAATTCGTGCTACCTGTAATTTATCAAGATTAGTGGTGCCAATTTTCATCTTTTCTCCCAATCCTATATGTCCGACATCAGATATATTCATCTGTCTGAACTGATTGAAAAATTTAAGAGCTGCTGTGTCAACAGCTACTATGTCAGTGGACATAAAGAGTGCCTTGGCAAGCTGTACATCCTCTAGTCCTTTTCCCACAGGACCATTCTGGGTCATGATTCTGTAAGCATCTACAATATTGAGGACCGGCATCTTTGAGATTGTAGAACAGTCTGCAATACATTGTTGCAAATCATTGGCATGCCAATATCTCCTGTCCCATACAATACCCATAAAATTCTTCATACTGATGGTCATTTTGGCACCTCCGTGGTTCTTAAGAATAGGCACGTTAATCCACACATCACAATTGAGTATCTCCTCATGAATTTTTGCCTCCTTCAATCTCACACCGGCTGGTATAGAAACAGGTTTGTAGTATTTTTCATCGTGTCCGAAAGCAATCCTTGCGCCCGCAGATTTTGCAGCAGCTTCAATACCGCTATTCTTGTAGCACGGCATCCAGGCATCGCATGTATGGTCAAAAACAACAACTTCAGAGGCTCCGGCCTTCAGACAGTCCTTAACAATTGCAGCAACAAGAAGTGGATTGGTATTAGCCGCCTCCTCAGGTTTTTTATTCCATCCGATGTTTGGCTTGACAACTACCTTCTGACCTTTTTTGACAAAACGGGACATTCCTCCCATGGAAGCAATCGCCTTTTCATACATGGCTTCAGGCTCACCACCCATAACAGCAACCAGATCATTTTTTGCAACAGATGTGGTTGGTTCAGATGCATTTAATATTCCGGTCTTCACGCCTAGAAAACCTAACAGACTACCTGTGGCAGCTAACTTAAGAAACCCTCTTCTTTCCATTATTTGAATATTTATTCACAAATATATGAAATAAATATTTTTTGTTATCTTTAAAAATAATTAACGTGTGAATATTGTGTTGAAACGTATTTGGCTGTTTTATTATGAAGGTTTCAAAAGCATGACTCTTGGAAAAACATTATGGATGATAATATTAATAAAATTATTCATAATGTTCTTTATATTAAAGCTATTCTTCTTCAAGGATGATTTAAGGATGTATGACAGTGAGCAGGAGAAGCAGCAACATATTATTCATGAGTTGACACTTGAAAAGAGATAAAACTTAAACTTAAATATAATCATGTTTCTAACTACCCTGACAGATCTGTCAAGGCTCCAGTTTGCCCTAACGGCAATGTTCCACTGGATATTCGTTCCGCTGACGATAGGCCTTGGCTTTATTATCGCAATTATGGAAACCTACTATGTTAGGAGCGGCAAGGATTTCTGGAAAAGAACTGCCAAATTCTGGATGAAGGTTTTTGCCGTAAATTTTGCTATTGGAATTGCTACGGGTATTATTCTTGAGTTTCAATTTGGCACCAACTGGAGCAACTATGCTTGGTTTGTAGGTGACATATTCGGTGCGCCCCTTGCAATAGAAGGAATAGCAGCATTTTTCCTAGAGAGTACATTCTTTGCTATTATGTTCTTCGGTTGGGACAAAGTGAGCAAAAACACCCATCTCACATCCACATGGCTGGTAGCCGTCGGATCTGCCCTTTCTGCTTACTGGATTCTTGTAGCCAATGCGTGGATGCAATATCCTGCGGGAATGGAATTCAATCCGGACTCTGCACGAAACGAGATGGTGAGTTTCTGGGCTGTTGCAACCTCTCCTGTTGCCCTGAACAAATTTTTTCACACAATATTAAACGCCTTTGTCCTAGGAGCTGTTGTTGTTGTAGGAATTTCATCATGGTATCTGAAGAAGAAGAGAGAGGAGGAGTTCTCAAGAAAAAGTATAAAGATTGCTGCAATATTCGGGCTTGTTTCCATAGTGCTCTTAATATATACAGGAGATGGCTCTGCATATCAGGTTGCACAGAAACAACCGATGAAACTTGCTGCCATGGAGGGACTTTATGACGGACAAAATGGGACACCTCTTGTTGCAATAGGTTTGCTAAACAACAAAAAATTCAAGGCTTTGAGAGATAATGACTCTCTCGGGTTTGAACTGGAAAAACCTTATCTTTTTCAAATATCAGTTCCAAAGGCGCTCTCATTTCTCGGATACAGGGACTTTAACGCTTTTGTTCCCGGTATAAACGATCTCATTAAAGGCGGGTATAAATACAAGGATAGTACTGGAAACTATGCAGTAGCACAATCTCTGGAAGAGAAAATCCTAAGTGGTCGGATTGCGATAAATGCACTGGCATCATACAATAAGGCAAAAAAGGCAGGAGATGATGAAGGAGCAACAGCATCAAAGAAACAGCTGCAGGATAATTTCAAGAATTTCGGTTACGGATACCTAAAAGAGTCAAAGGATATTGTACCTAATGTACCACTGGTATTTTACTCCTTCAGGATAATGGTAATACTCGGCGGTTATTTCCTGCTCTTCTTTATTGTCACATTGTGGCTTGAGCAGAAGGAGAAAATAGGCCGTTGCAGATGGTATCAGATCATTGCTATTATCAGTATACCTCTAGTATATATTTGTTCTCAGGCGGGATGGATTGTAGCAGAGGCAGGAAGACAACCATGGACAATTCAGGATCTTTTGCCGGTTCAGGCTTCTGTCTCCGGAGTCAGTTCTTCAGCTGTCCTTACAACAATCATCCTGTTCTTCATACTTTTCTCTGTTTTGTTGGCAGCTGAATTAAGCATCTTGTTCAAAGTCATACATAAGGGTCCTGCATCAAATTAATTAAAATTCACTATCATGATATATTTTCTTCAGCATTACTGGTGGACAATCGTCTCTCTGTTAGGAGCCCTTCTGGTGGCATTGATGTTTGTACAGGGGGGACAATCACTTTTGCTTGGAACAGCTCGCAATAAAGAAGAAAAAATGCTATTGGTCAATGCTCTGGGACACAAATGGGAATTGACATTCACCACACTAGTAACATTCGGTGGGGCAATTTTTGCATCTTTTCCGCTCTACTATTCCACAAGCTTTGGAGGGGCATATTGGTTATGGATTGTAATATTATTTCTCTTTGTGATTCAGGCTGTATCTTATGAATATCGAAGCAAAAAAGGCAATATTCTTGGATCCGGGACTTATGATATTTTTCTTTTTTTAAATGGGATGTTTGGCTCTATGTTGATTGGAGTTGCTGTCGGAACCTTCTTTACTGGAGGGAGCTTTGTAATGGATAAAATGAGTATAACAGAAACCTTCAGACCTACAATATCTTATTGGACAAACAGTTGGCATGGTCTTGAGGCAATTACCGTACCATTCAATTTACTTATGGGTATAGTGGTTTTTCTGGCTGCCAGGACTTTGGGGCTACTATATGTGATCATGCAGATCGATTCCGATACTCTTAAGACAAAATGTAAGTCTCAAGTGAAGGTTACAGGTGTCTCTTTTGTAATACTATTCGTAATTCTTCTCGCAGCAATCTTTACAAGGACAGGATACTCTGTAGATCCCGAATCTGGAGTAATAGCACCTGTTCAGTACAAATATTTCCATAATATGATAGAGACTGTCTGGCCGGGCATAATGCTACTCATAGGTATATTAATGGTTTTGTGGGGACTTGGATCCAACTATTTTTCAAGCGGAAAACGTAGTTTCTACATAACAGCTGGAGGTATCGTGCTGGCAGTATGGAGCATTCTTTTATGTGCTGCATTTAACAATACCGCATACTTTGTCTCCAATTATGACATACAGGAGTCTCTCACACTTTACAACAGTTCGTCCAGCCACTTCACTCTGAAGGTTATGGCGTATGTATCCCTTATAATACCATTTGTTGTAGCTTATATTGTTTATGTATGGAGAGCTCTGACCAGAAAGCAGATTAACAGTAATGATCTGAACGCTCCCGATTCACACAAGTATTGATTATTTCACCTGTTACAACACCTTTTTTCGAGTAATCATACTCCGAACCGGAGGTGCTGTGGGGAATAGAGTAGATTAACAACATAAATGTGGCAGCTACGGCATACCACCATCTTCTGTTTCTGTTCCTGTTACCCCAGATTGCTGCAAGCCATACAATTAGTGCTACCAGAGTCTTATTATCAGTCATATCCTTTCCGGACGGCCATCCTGTCCAGAATTCACCAAAGGCATATTTTTGAACAATCGGACCGAAGAGCATACCGCCGACAATCAATGATATAAGGAGAAGTATGACCGGGATTCTGGTATTTTGCTTTTTATCAAGAGATATTACACCTATATATGTAGAAAGCAACATTGCAATGAACATTAAAAAAATGTGAGGGAGAAGTGCCCATACAGGAACCGGATTTTTAAAGCGGATTGTAAGGTCTTCTCCATATCCCATAGAGTTGTGACTCCCTTTGTCTGAAAACTCAACAAAATATTCAAGTTTACCGGCAGGTGGCTGTGAGGGCAACATTACATTAAAAACATCTCCCTGACGGGTTGCCTTTACAACAGATATGGTATCGTTAGAACGATATCTTTTATAAAAAAGTGTCATAGATAAGGAATCGGACGCCTCATTTACCTTTACTTCCATAGGAGTCATCTTACCCAATAAGGTATAATCTCCTTTTGCCTCATCCAGAGTTATCTCTGTTTCAAGACTTCGTACAAGTTTTATATCATACTCTTTATCGTTTAATGAAAATGAGTATTTTTTCGGATTTGTAGGTCCGGTAGCTCTTTGATATACCATTGAGCCTAGAGTTATTATAACTGCAATTGACCAGTACAGGATTTTTTTCATCTCTTTTATAGTTGTATGATAAGTTTAAGTTCTCTGCCCTCTCTTCTTATGTCCACCACAATTTTCTCTCCACTCTTTAATTCAGACAGTCTGGACATATACTCATAAATATTGTTAACCTTTTTTGAATTGATAGCTGTGATAATATCACCTTGCAGCATACCTGCCTTGTGAGCAGGCTTACCCTCCGTAACCGGTCCTACTTTAAAGCCATCACCTTTATCATATGTAAAATCAGGAATTAAACCCAGGGTTACTTTAAAGGATGTTCTGTTAGAAACAGGAGGCGGTATGTTAATATAATTTATTGCTGCCTCGCTTTTAATTAAACTCTCAACCAAAGATGCAATATAATCAGTTATTTGTTTCAACCCTTCATAGTTAATTTTATCGGGGTCATCGGCCGGTGTATGGTAATCAGTATGAACTCCGGATGTAAAGTATAATACAGGAGTTCCTATGCGTACAAATGAGGAGTGATCTGACGGGCCATATCCGTCTCTTGTCTTCACCAAAGAAAATCCGAAATCTTTATTGGTGGCATCCAGAATAGAGTCAGCTATTGAGAATGTGCCCACACCGCCAATCTGCAGTTTATTCTCTTTCAGTCTTCCCACCATATCCAGATTTATCATTAAAGATGGCCTTATACCAACCTTCTTAAGTGTATCAGCAAGAAATGTTGATCCTAAAAGTCCCTTTTCCTCAGCACCGAGAGCAGCAACAGCTATGTTATATTCAGTGTTTTCCTTAAGTTTAGACAACAATCTGGCCATCTCAATCATTGAAGAGATTCCGCTTGCATTGTCGTCAGCTCCGTTATGCACCTCATGAGCCCCTCTCTTCGTGCTGCCATCCTCACCATATCCAATGTGGTCGTAATGGGCACCAATTAATATATATGGTTTATTCAAATTCTCTTTAAGCCCCATGAAGACGTTGTGTGTATATCTCTCCTTCAGAATCACATCTGTCTTGATAGTTATAATCTCTCCTATGTTCTCTAATAAGGTTGTATAGCTCTTTTCTGTTACCTGAATTACCGGTATGGAAGCACTTGTTGTCACTGTCTGCTTATTATTGCCAAGGGGATAACTCGAGTTGTAAATTACAGCAACTACCCCTTTGTCCCTGTAACTTGCCAGTTTTACCTTTAAAGAGTCTTCTGAAATCCTGATTATTAGCACTGAACCACTGTCCAAAGTGGCTGAAAGCTTACCTGTTGTTGTTACAGCCTTGGAAAAAGGTGGAACAAAAAAATCCCGGCCTTCGCGAAAAGATATTTTTTTAAGTTCCAGTTTCGATTCTCCTCCCGACATTCTCACATCAGGTAACCTGAACTTAATGAGAGGAGAGTTTTTAAATAGAGGTATATAGCCATAAGAGGTCAATTTATCTACTATATACGATGTAGTTTCCCCTTCTCTTTCTGCTCCTGCCTCCCTGCCTTGCAGTTTATCTGATGCCAGGAAATTGAGAGACTCTTTTAATGCTTTTTCCTGAGCCAAATGTGTTTGAGCATTGATATTTATTGATAAAGTGAAAAAAAATATAAGTGTTAATATTCTATTTATCATCCAGTTAGTTATTTTTCCAAAAAATATTTTCATCAAAACTAAAAAAAAATTTGGTGGAATAAAAATCATAGCTACATTTGCAGTGCACTACTTCACTAATACACCGAAACAAATTAAAGAATAAATATTATGTTAAAAATTGAAAATCTTAATTTTAGCTATTCAAAGCATGAGGTTCTCAAAGACATCAACCTCAATCTTGAGTGTGGCAAAATATATGGGCTTCTTGGTCAGAACGGGGTCGGCAAGACAACGCTGCTAAAAATCATGAGCGGCCTCCTGAAACCGAAATCGGGAGTGTGTACTGTACTTGGATATAATCCATTTAAAAGAGAGCCGGGTTTTCTGCAAGAGCTTTTCTTCATTCCTGAGGATTTTGTAGGTCCGGATCTTGAAGTCAACAAGTTCGCTGCTTTACGCGGAGCCTTCTACCCGAACTACGATGGCTTTAAATTTTCAAAGCTCCTGACTGATTTCGAAGTCGATGGTAGGGCTAAATTTACAAAACTATCCTTCGGACAACAAAAGAAGGCAATAATTGCTTTTGCTCTCTCGACAAACACTAAATTGGTCTTGATGGATGAGCCTAGTAACGGTTTGGATATTCCTTCAAAAACACAACTCAGACGAATTATCTCACAGGCTTCCACAGATGACAGTTGCATCGTAATTTCAACACATCAGGTAAGGGATCTAGAAAACCTGATCGATCCGATAATCATCCTTGATACAAATGATGTATTGGTTAACGCATCTATTGAGGAGATCAGCTCGAAACTCAAATTCGAATTCAGAGATACACCTGACAAAGAGGCATTATACTGTGAACCTACTCTTGGCGGGTATCTGACTGTATACCGCAATGAAACCGGGGTTGAATCAAAGGTAAATATTGAAACACTTTTCAATACAGTTTTGACGAATAAAAAAACTATCAAGCAGATTTTTAATAAATAGTGAAATCATGAAAGCGAATTTTTCATTTAAAAGATATCAAATGCTTTTAACAAAAGAGTTAAAAGAGAGAAGTGCCACGATCCTGAAGTTGGCAGGCATCCTGTCCGTAATTATCGTTGGTATATGGCTGACATCAATATTGATTACAGGAGGAGAAGAGATATCACCACTTTTCAGATTTAGCATGATGGGGACACTCCTTGTATTTTCAATGGTTATTGCACCATTTAACCTATACAAGAGTTATAATCACCCTAAGAAAGGTATTGACTACGCACTGCTTCCGGCCTCTGTATGTGAGAAGTATCTAAGTATGCTAACTATTGTGGTGATAATAACCCCTCTGGTAATGATTCTATCACTGGTTATCACAGACATTTTCCTCTCTCTTATAACACCATCTGTATTCCCTGGATTTGCTATAAATGCAAACAACCTTGGTATGATAGACATCTCAAGCATATACGAGATTCTTATTCTCCAATGGGCATTTATGTTTGGCAACTTTCTGTTTAAGAAGAGCAAGGTCACTAAAAGCATGTTTGCAGTAATAGGTATATATCTTATTCTCGGCTTGATGCTTGCAAGCACAGTTAAAGTAGTTTTCGCAGAAGAGATAAATCAGGTAGCATCTTTCTCAGTTCAGATAAACAGTCTCGATGACCTGTTAAACAGTCCGGCATTGGAACAGGCTCCGGCAATGAAATTTATGATGTACACTATATATGCAGTGACATATGTCATAATTCCTGTGGGAAGCTTGTCCGGAACATTTTTAAAAATGAAGAACCAACAATACTAGATTATGGAATTCAACGAACATAAACCAATATACCTCCAAATAGCTGACAACCTCTGTGATAAGATTCTAAGCGGGGAGTGGCAACCGGAGGAGAGAATACCTTCAGTCAGGGAGTTGGGTATAGTGCTGGGTGTTAATCCAAACACAATAATGAGGACCTATGATCACCTGCAATCTGCAGACGTAATTTTCAACAAGAGAGGAGTCGGCTATTTTATATCAAAAGATGCAAAAGAGACTATTATAGCTGCCCAGAGAAATCAATTCATACAAGAGGAGTTGCCAAAAATTCTAAAAAAGATGGCCCTTCTTGGCATAAATCCCTCAGAGGTTTTATTATAATCTAAATATCAACTAAATACAGAAGAGTGCAACTATTTAAAAAATAGTCTTCTATCAAGGGTGTATATCAATTATTATGCAAAACAATGTACTGTAATTATAAATTAACCATGTATCGCAAATTAACTAATCTTCTGGTCATATTACTTATTTCAACCACCACTTTTGCCGCTAGAAACAACAATACCATAACAGGCAAAGTAATAGAAAAAGATAACGGAAAAGCATTATCATATGCCACTATAAGTGTACACGACAAGGATTCAAAAGTAGTCGGAGGTGCAATTTCGAATGAAGAGGGCAAATTCACAGTTGAGAAACTTATGAATGAGTCATATAAAGTAAAAATATCATTTATCGGGTTCAAGGATACAACAATTCTCATAAAAGCATCTGACTCCCAGAATGTAAATCTTGGCACTATTGCACTTTCTCCGGATGCGACAACCCTTAAAAGTGCAGTTGTAACAGCAAAGATTCCTGTAATAGAACAGAAACTGGATAAAATCGTGATGAATGTTTCAGAAGCTGTATCCACTCAGGGAAGCACAGCTCTTGACATCCTCAGAAAGGCTCCAGGGATAAGCATTGATCCTTCCGGCAACGTATTGCTCAATGGCAACAGTGTCCAGGTTTGGATTGACAACAGACCATCCAATCTCTCCGGGCAGGATCTGGAGGCTCTTCTGTCAGGTACAGACGGATCTACTATAGACAAGATTGAAATCATAGCTCACCCGTCAGCAAAATATGATGCTGAAGGAAGTAGCGGAATCATTAACATCCGTACCAGGAAAAACTTTGCCAAAGGTTTGAGCGGCTCTTTAAGGGGCTCATATGATGCCTCTCCCTATAACTCTGAACTTTTCAGCAATGTGAATGGAACTGTAAATCTGAACTATAGAAGTGACAAGACTAATACATCTGTGTCATACAGTCCTAAATATGAGGAATCTTATGACATATTCAAATCTACCACAGACCTCGGATCTGGTTTAATTCTTAAAGGAGAGACTCTATACGAGTCAATCAATAAAAGATATAACTACAGATTATCTCACGACTATTTTATAAATAAGAAGAGTGTGATAGGTGTTATTGTAAGTGGTCTCGGGAGAAATGACAAGGACAACACCAATGATGACGTTACAGGCAGCACTCTATCTAAAAATGGTTCAATCATACAGACTAACAAAACCGCTATAGATAGCAAAAGTAACTTTGACAATATTTATACAAACCTCAACTTTACTCATACTTTCAAGGATAATCAGGAGTTAACACTTAATGCTGATTACGGATATTATGACATTGGATCTTTCAGCTATCAGGAGAACCACTATTTTAACAGTACTGGCGGTGTTGCAACTCTTCCGGAAATATTCAGAAGTGATTCAAAACAATATCTGAACATCTATTCTGCAAAAGCTGATTATGAGCAAATTATATTCAAGAAAGTTAAAATGGAGGCAGGTGCAAAATTTGCAGAAAGCCTTACTGATAATGACCTGTTGAGAGAGAATAAGATATCTGGAAATTGGACAAAGGACAATGATCTGAGCAGCCTATTCAACTATAAGGAGAACATAATCGCAGCATATCTATCTGGAGCAATTCAGTTAAGTCCGAAAGTAAGTGCAAAGGCAGGATTAAGGGCAGAATACACAATATCAAACGGTGATTGGATAAGTGCGGATACAACTACAACAAAAAAGTATGTTGACATATTCCCTACAGCTTTTATTGGATACAACCCTAATAAAAACCTTATGGTAGCCCTGACATACGACATGAGGATCCAGAGACCGAACTTCAACCAACTCAACCCTTTCAGAGTATATGTTGATGCAAACAGCTCACTTGAAGGTAATCCTAACCTGACTCCTCAGTATACACATCAGACCAGCCTCTCATTTATATACAAACAACACTTCAGTGTAGGGCTGCATGGTCAGTTTTCAACAAACACCATCATCCAGAACACAAACTTCAACCCTGAGACAGGTGCAAAGTATCTATACTGGGATAATTTCGGCAAACTCAACTTTTACGGAGGGTTCTTCAACATAACAGAACTTGGCCTTACTAAATGGCTAACATTGAATGCAGGCCTTTTTGCAGCATATGTAACTAATAAGACAGAGGGTTATGAAAAAGAATCATTCTTTTCATCCCTTAACTTAAACACTACAGTAACACTCCCGAAAGATACCAAAATAGAGGTTTCTGGTTTTACCAATACTGGAATGCCATACGGATACTTTAAGGTAGAACCTCTCACAGAAGTCGATCTGGGAATAAAGAAAGGTATGTTAAAGAACAAAGGAACACTCGCACTGAACGTCTTCGATATATTTAACACAATGAGAAGCAGGGCAAGCATTGATAATGGAATGATCAATGGCTACAGCTTCTGTTCAAAATGGAAGAGTCAGAGGATTTCACTGAGCTTTACTTATAGGTTTGGCAACGGTAAGGCTGCCAAAGTAAGGAAAGTCGGAGAGAGTGAAGAGGCAAAACGTGCAGAAAGCGATACAGTTAATAATTAGTCTAGTCAACTAAAGTTTTCTGCAAACGAAAGAGGCTGCCTGTAATCAGACAGCCTCTTTAACATTTACGGCTTTTTAAATACCGGACGCTTTAAGAGTATTCTTTAACAGTGATGTGATAGTCATCAGCCCTACCCCACCCGGTACTGGTGTTATATATGATGCCTTAGGGGCAACCTCTTCGAAAAGGACATCTCCTGCCAGACGAAATCCGGACTTGTTGTCTGCAGGAACTCTTGTTATGCCCACATCTATGACAACTACGCCATCTTTTACCATATCTCCCTTTAGAAACCCGGGACGGCCTAAAGCTGCAACAATAATATCTGCCTGAAGAGTGAGCTCTTTAATGTTTTTTGTGTGGCTATGGCAAATAGTTACTGTGCAGTCTCCGGGAATACTCTTGTGTGAAAGAAGGTTCGCAAGAGGTCTTCCTACAATATTGCTTCTGCCTATAATTACACAGTGTTTTCCTGATGTCTCTATCTTGTACCTTTCCAGCAACTCCATAATACCGTCAGGTGTTGCAGAGATGTAAGAAGGCAGTCCAAGAACCATCTTTCCTACATTGACAGGATGAAATCCATCTACATCTTTGCGTGGATCTATTGCCTCGATTACCCTCTGTTCATCGATATGTTTCGGAAGCGGAAGCTGGACAATCAAACCATCCACATCACTGTCCTCATTAAAACGCCTTATCTCCTCAAGCAATCTCTCTTCTGTGGTGTTCTCAGCCATTCTTACAATGGTTGACTTGAATCCTACCTGAGCACAAGTTTTCTCTTTATTATTCACATATGTCTGTGAGGCTCCGTCATCACCAACGAGGATGGCAGCAAGATGTGGTCTTTTACGGCCTTGTCTGACAATTTCCTCGACTTTCTCAGTTATCTCCTTCTTAATCTGTTCAGAAGTCGTTCTACCATCCAGTAATATCATATTCTATTGAGTTTTATCTTCTTCCCATTGATCCCAGAGCTCTTAAAGCATTCTTACCTCCTCCTGACATGCTCTTCATCATCTTGCGCATGTCATCAAACTGCTTGACAAGCCTGTTCACCTCTGCTATTGTTGTACCGCTGCCGGTTGCAATTCTTTTACGCCTACTTCCATTCAGAAGATTCGGGTCTTCTCTCTCCTGAGGTGTCATCGACTGAATAATAGCTTCAATACTTTTAAACGACGAGTTGTCTATATCAATATCTCTCAGAGCTTTTCCCATACCAGGTATCATTGATGCAAGCTCCTTGATGTTGCCCATCTTCTTTATCTGTTGGATCTGACTGTAAAAATCCCAAAGTGTGAACTGATCCTTAGCCAGTTTTTTCTGAAGTTTTCTGGCCTCTTCCTCATCGAACTGCTCCTGCGCCTTCTCCACGAGTGAAACCACGTCACCCATACCGAGTATGCGGTCGGCTATTCTTTGAGGATGGAATACATCCAGTGCCTCCATCTTCTCTCCGGCTGATACGAACTTGATAGGTTTATCAACAACGGCCCTTATTGAAAGGGCGGCACCACCACGAGTGTCTCCATCAAGTTTGGTCAGTACAACTCCGTCAAAATCGATTCTGTCATTGAAGGTTTTTGCAGTGTCCACCGCATCCTGACCGGTCATCGAGTCAACAACAAAGAGAGTCTCTGTCGGATTGACAGCCTTTTTGATCGCGGCTATCTCGGTCATCATCTGTTCATCAACAGCCAGACGTCCGGCTGTATCTATGATGACAAGAGAGAATCCCTCCTGTTTTGCTTTTTGAATTGCATTCTTAGCAATTTGTACAGGATTATTGTTACCCTCTTCCCAATATACAGGAACACCGACCTGCTCTCCCAAAACCTTTAGCTGCTCGATTGCTGCCGGACGATATACGTCACCGGCTACCAGCAGACACTTCAATCCTCTTTTATTTTTGCAATTCAGTGCCAACTTGCCTGAAAAGGTAGTCTTACCCGAACCTTGAAGACCCGCAACCAGAACAATACCAGGATTTCCTTTTACGGAAATATCGACAGCCTCTTTGCCCATGAGAATCGTAAGTTCATCATGAACGATCTTTGTCAACATCTGGCCAGGGCGTACTGCTTTAAGTACATTTTGCCCCATAGCCTTCTGTTTTACTTCATCACAGAAATTTTTTGCAATCTTGTAGCTAACGTCTGCATCGAGAAGTGCTTTGCGAATATCTTTAAGAGTCTCGGCAACATTGATCTCTGTAATTTTTCCTTCTCCTTTCAGGATTTTGAAAGAATTCTCCAGTCTGTCTATTAAATTTTCAAACATCTCTCTTTATTTAGGCCGCGAAAATAGTCATTTTTTTAGATACTGGTTTAATATAGCTCTCCCCTCCTCATTGACAATTGCCTCCAAATGATATCTAATCAATTCTGAATGAAACACATAAGGATTTCTTAAAAAATGATATGACCCATCCCATGAATAAATTTTTGACATGGCAGAGGTGAAGAAAACAGTTACCAGATTTATATTCAAATCATCACGATAAAGCGACTCAGATTTACCCCTATTGAGGTTTTCAGTGATAATTCTTGAATAAAAGCTCATTCTGTCTGTGTGATTGAGCAGTTTCAGGTCCGGAAGACATGTTGCCGTATCATTTAATAGAAGCGGTCCGATTTCCTCCAGAGACTTGTTCATTATGGCGCTGGTATGATAAAGCGCCTCAATGGCGTTTTTGCCGTGAGTCAGGGCAATATTCATTTTGAATTCTATCTCACCAAGGACATGTTGCATGACGGTCCTCATCAACTCCTCCTTGCTGTCAAAATTATTATAAAGAGTTTTTTTTGTTAGTTTTAACTCCCGAGCTATCTGGTCCATACTTAATTGCAAGCCCTTCTTCCTGAAAAGCTTGTACAGTTGAGTTACGTATCTCTCCTTTGAACTGACTCTGCTCATATGATATGTTTTGAATTTACTCTGAATAATATTGTGGGGCAAGATCTTTCTGATTATAACGCATACCCATGACCTGTCCGTATGCACCGGCTGATCTGATTGCCACGAAGTCTCCTCTTTGGGTCATAGGCATAGCTATGTTTTTGCCGAATCTGTCACTCGACTCACAGATAGGTCCTACAACATCGTATTTCAATACTCTCCCGGAAGATGTAATGTTCTGGAGTTTGTGATTTGCCTGATAAAGTGCCGGTCTTATAAGGTCATTCATTCCGGCGTCAAGAATTGCAAATTTCTTTCCTTTGCCCATCTTTACATATAACACCCTGGATATCAGCGAACCACACTGAGCAACTATTGCCCTGCCAGGCTCGAAGTGTATTTTTTGTCCCGGGGATACTTTAAGGTTTTTGGAAATAATATTGAAATAGCCTTCAAAATCAGCAATCGGAGCTGTGTCGGGATCAGAATAGTCAATTCCGAGACCGCCGCCAAGGTTCAGGTTCTCGATTTTCACTCCTCTGTCGGTAAACCACTTTTGCAAGACTTCGATTCTTTCACATAAAAGTTTGAAAACAGAGAGGTCTGTAATTTGAGACCCTACATGGAAATGAAGTCCTATCAACTTAATATTCGCGGATTTCTTTATTGTTTCAAGAACAGAATCGAACATCCAAGGACTTATACCGAACTTGTCCTGAGCACGTCCTGTACTGATATATTTATGAGTGTGGGCATCTATGTCAGGATTAATTCTGAGAGAAATTTTTGCAATCTTTCCCATTGATGCTGCCAAGTTGTTTATCACTTCAATTTCAGGTATCGACTCGCAATTAAATGCAAAGATATCGCCCTTAAGTGCAGTTATTATCTCAGCATCTGATTTTCCGACACCTGCATATACAATTTTTTCAGGAGCAAATCCCAATTTCAGGGCTAAAGCAACTTCATTACCACTAACACAATCGGCACCCAAACCTGCATCTCTGATAATTCCGAGTATTCGCTCATCGGCATTTGCTTTCAACGCATAATGGGCATGATATCCGTGTTTTTTTATCTGTTGTGTGTATATTTCAAGAGTCTTCTTCAAAAGGCTCAGGTCATAGTAATAGAATGGAGTTTGTAATGATTCAAATCTCCCTAAGGTTGCTTTATCAAACATATCGTAATTAATAATTCGTCAGTGCTGGCAAAATTAGTAAAAAACTTGTTCTTTACTTAAATTATCTATCTTTGCAGGAAAATTAAACCAACAGAAAATGAAACCAACTAAGAGAGATCTTTTGAAAGATACTATTAAGCACATTGACATCTCAAAGATTGACGCTGTTCCGTTTATTGACGCCATGCGGGAAATGTCCTTTACATCGCGCGACACTGCAAATGCAGCGGACATTCTTCAACTTATGATCAACGACAAGGACTCCACAAACTGGTTGATCATTGCCGGCAGCACTTCAGCGGGCGGTTGTATGCAGGTATATGTTGACATGCTTAAGAACAATATGATTGATGCAGTTGTATCGACAGGAGCCTCGATTATTGATATGGACTTCTTTGAAGCACTCGGTTACAAGCACTACAAAGGTTCTCAATTCATAAACGACACATTCCTGAGAGACAACTATATAGACAGAATATACGACACATTTATCGATGAAGAGGAACTTCAGGCATGTGACTCAACTGTCAAGGCGATTGCCGACTCACTTGAGCCACGTCCTTACTCATCCAGAGAGTTTATATATGAAATCGGGAAATGGCTTTCTAAACATTCGGTAAAGAAAAATTCCCTGATACAGACAGCATACGAGCTCAATATTCCTATATTCGTTCCGGCATTCAGCGACTGCAGCGCAGGCTTCGGACTTGTAATGCACCAGATAGAGAGAATGAAAGAGGGCAAACCTTATCTTACAATTGACTCCGTAGCTGACTTCAGAGAACTGACAGAGGTTAAGCTTTCAGCAAAGACCAGCGGTCTCTTTATGATTGGCGGCGGTGTTCCTAAGAATTTTGCTCAAGATACTGTCGTATGTGCAGAATGTCTCGGATTTGACGTGCCTATGCACCAATATGCAGTACAGATAACAGTGGCTGACGTTCGTGATGGAGCTTGCTCTTCATCTACACTAAAGGAGGCAAACTCATGGGGTAAGGTAAATACTGCCCACGAACAGATGGTTTATGCAGAGGCCACTACCGTTGTTCCTATGATCGTAGCCTACGCATATCAGAAAGGTGACTGGAAAAAGCGTGTACGTAAGAACCACTCACTCATATTCAAAGATGGAACTAAGGGATCCGGTATCCTGTTCAGCAAATAAGAGTGATTCACTTTTTAATAAATTAAGAGAGCCCATCTGGAAAACATCAGATGGGCTCTTTCATTTCAGACTCACAGAACTTAACTATTTCTGCAACGATTTAATCCTGTGTTCAATAATAAATGCAGATACTAAGCCTATTCCTCCAAAGAGAAGTGTTGTAGAACCATAGATAAGCTCAGCCATACCTCTTGATTGATAATAGTCATCACCTCTCATATATCCGTAAGTGTTCAGGACTATAAAGAATCCGATAAGTAGTCCCAGTCCTATTCCTACTAAGAGAAGACCAATTCTAAGAGAAAGGTATCGGCCGTCAATGTTGACCCCTTTCCCGAAGAGTCTCGATAAATCAAATTTATCTGTATTGACATTTTCCAGTTGGGATATTCTCTCTATAATCATTATACGCTCCCTTTTTCTTACAAAGAGTTCAATTAATTTGTAGAAACCGAAAATACAAATTCCGGTAACTAATGGAATGGTAATAAAATCTAACATGGCTTGATAATTTTGTTGTTCTGTACTTTTGACGAGAAGATGACAAAAAAGTTACAGATAAATACATTTTCAGATAAAGGTTGTAACTTCAACCTGCTTTGTGCGTCTTATAAAAGAGATGAAAAAAGAAGAAGAACTGTCACTCATAAAACGTATCAGAGATGGAGAAGAATCACTCTTCAACAGATTTGTCATTGAGTATTCACCTCGTGTTCTCTCAGTGGTAAGGGGTGTGCTGTGCAATCGTGAAGATGCGGAGGAGATTGCTCAGGATGTTTTCGTAAAGGCCTATTTTTCACTGAAGGGCTTTCGCGGAGATTGCTCTTTTTCCACATGGTTATACAGAATTGCCTATAATATGGCAATATCAAAAGTGAGACAGAAGAGAGGAAACTTTATACAGATTGACAATCTTTCAATCCCGGACGAGAGGATATCTACTGCTGAAAAGGTAGATGAGCAGGAGAATATGGAGAAACAGTTATGTATGGTGTTAGAGGAGATTTCTCCATCAGACAGGTTTATGATAATGTCATTTTATATACATCAGAGAAGCGTTGCAGAGATTGCTGAAATAACAGGTATGAGCGAATCAAATGTCAAGGTGAGGCTTCACAGGACAAAAAAGAGAATGGGAACAATTCTAAAAGGAAAAATGGAGGTGAGTTATGGATGAATCTGATATAAAAATAAAAAGCATCCTTGATAAAATCAACAATGAGTCCGTACCATATGGTTTTGAAGATAAAGTGATGCGTAAGATTGCTCTGGAGGGTGTCCGAAGAAGAGAAAGAAGGGAGAATGTAGGTCAGATTTTGATTGCACTCTTCTTTATCCTGCTTTTTATTGCTATTATGATATATCTGAATTTAAAATTTTTCAAGATGGATTTATCTGATTATAGAATTGAGATTCCTAAGTTTGATTTTAAAATGAGAGATATATCCCTGACATCTTTCTTGAACAACGACTCTGTCAAGTGGATTCTTATTGGAATAAACATTGCACTTCTCTTGATTATTGAGAGAGTTGTCTCATGGAAGCTGGATAAAAAAATTTAGGCTAAATGCTCCTTCCTGAGTAGGTCATTCACGGTTTTTACCGGATTGAATGTGATAAGGGGTACCTCTACAAAAACTGTGTTCCACTGGCTCATAGAGCCATTCCACAAACCTGGCAGTTCAAGGGCTTTGATTTTTTTCCCCTCAATGGTTTTTGTGGATATAAAACCTGTTTCTGAATCTACAAACTTATGCAAATCGAACTTTTCTCCTCTGTAATTCTTTATCGAACATACTAAATCCACAGGATTGAAATGGGTCGATGATAAAACCATAGTTTTTACCTCACTATCTTCCATATTCAACTGCGCTGATTCAAGTATCTGGGGAGATGTTGAGCCATCAGCATCAAATACTATAAAAGGTCCGCCTCCCGGCTCTCCAAGATTTCTGACCATACCGCAAACTCTTATGGGACGATTCAATTTTGCCTTAAGGAAATCCTTGACGATATCCTCAGGAAGAGGAGGTAAAGTTACACATAGCTCCCTTTCCAGAAATAAAGTGATTTCATTGTTCAAATCCTCACTATACTCACCATCAAGTCTGTTAAGATAATAGAATATTTTTTCCTGTATCCCTGCAAGAACGCCAATCAGGATTCTCTTCCATCTTATAGTCTCGGATAGATATTGCTCTCTGACAACGTTGTCAATATTTTTAATTATAACTATATCTGAATCAAGATTATTCAGATTTTCAATAAGTGCTCCGTGCCCTCCCGGTCTGAACAACAGATTCCCGTCTGAATTTCTGAAAGGCTCATTATTCATATCCACGGCAATAGTATCTGTATTTGGGCTCTGCAGAGTAAAACCGACATTGTAGATAACGCTGTAACGGTTCATGTATTTAAGCTTTACATCTTCAAAATGCTTTTTGAATGCTTCAATATGCTCAGCTGACACAGTGACAGACATGCGTGAGATGCCATCATTCCCTCTTGCATACATTGCTGCTTCAACAAGATGTTCTTCAAATGAAGTTCTGGAAACCTCTGTGTATTTATGGAATTTGATTAATCCTTTTGGTTTGGAGCCATAATCGAGGCCATGTTTCCCAAGTAATGCCCGCAAAACAGATAGAGAATTGGAAAAATCGCACAAGCCTGTATTTTTCAAATCTTCATAGAAAGGAAACTTTTCAAGGTTGTTCAGGAACCGTTCCACTTCAGAACCGGGTATAATATCCTCCCCTCTTTCCAGTAAAGGTATTACTTCATAGAGATCCTTGAACATTCTTGAGGCAGCGCCGGAGGCGGGGACAAATTTGCATATATCTCCCCGGTATTGGTAGTACCTTTGCTCAGCATCGGATTTTCTTTTTTCATCAAGCACCTGGATGCCTCTTGCCGGTGTCGCAGCTGATACTATCTTCAAATAAGGAAATCCGGATTTAAAAAAATCGATGTCTCTGACAACCTGGTCTACAGATGAGCCTCTCTGCTCAATTTTTTCAATATCCTGCTTGCTTAACATATCAAAGTTATTTTATTTTCCTACTGATTTCATGGTATAAAGATTCAGATATCTCCCTTCTATACTCATATTTAGCCCTTAATTGTTCGAATTGCCCGGGATCACTTCTAAGCTTCATATCCATATCAAAAATCGGATAAGATTCATAGAAAAGCTTAAAGAGCCACTCCCGGGTATCTTCAATCATATCATCAAAAGAAGATAGCTCTTCGGACACAGGGTAATCAATTTTGAAGTCTGCAAGTTCACTGAATCCAAAAAACCTTCCAAATGAATTAACCGAAAAGACTGTTGCATTTATCTTTCCCTCCAATGAATATCCGGCGATATGAGGAGTTGCGATATCTGCAGCATCCAGAAGCTTTCTGTTTATATCCGGCTCTCCCGCCCATACATCTAAAATTAATGCACCCAACTTTCCTAAGGCCGCGAACAACGCATGCTCGTCAAGCACCTCCCCTCTCGAGGCGTTAATAAATATAGTGCCGGGTTTCATGATATTGAAACACTCCTGACCAAAAATACCTCTGGTAGAAATATCCAGGGGCAGGTGCAGTGTCACTATATCTGATGCTTTGATGACATCATGCATAGAGTGGAAATCTGCGGAACTCAAATGGTTTCTCTCGGGTTGATTTACAGATTTTTCCGATACACTCCCCGTTTCAAGCATTTTTTTGACAGGAGGATCACATCTGAGAACTTTAAAACCAAAATGTTCCATTGTACCGGCAAGGCGCTCTCCCACATTTCCGGCACCAATTATTCCCACAGTAGAACCCATGATTTGCAGATTCTTCAGATGAGATACCGTAAACAATGCTGTCATGACGTGCTGAACAACACCCCATGCATTACATCCCGCCGCATTAGTAAAAAAGATACCATTATACCGGCAATAATCCAGATCTACATGATCACTGCCAATAGTTGCTGATGCTATGAATTTCACAGGAGTCCCATTGAGAAGAGCTCTGTTGCATATGGTTCTTGTCCTTATAATCAAAGCATTGACATCTGAAAGATCAGATTTTTTAATTTCATTTCCCTTCATATAGGCCACTTCTGCATACGGCTCAATAACACCGGCTAGAAAGGGGATATCTATATCAATCAGTACTTTCATAACAGTTTATTTAAGAATAATCTCTGTTACCAGATCCTCACCCAACTCCTTATTGATCATTTTTCTTATCTGCTCCCTGTTAATAAACAGCTGTGTCTTTGCTGCAGATGAGTTTATGGAACAGAAGAGTTTTCCATCTCTGAAGAATTTATTTGTAGTCATCAAAGCATATTTTTGCCCCACAATCTTGTCCCAAGAATTAAAAATACGTGTCCTTTCGAGTCCCGGTTCAAGACCGTATTCCTTGACGAAAAGTTTCATCAGTTCTCCAACGGGTATATAATTGACTCTCTTCACCTGATAAATCCGTTTTCAATTTCAAATGACAAAGACTCACCATCAATCTCGTCCAGAATATTCGAAATCCTGACTTTGTTGCTGTCTGTTATGAAAATCTGGCCAAAAAAATCCGATGATACAAGTCTTAGAAGTTGCTCTACCCTGAGCATGTCAAGCTTGTCGAACAGATCATCCAAGAGAAGTATCGGAGAGACTCCGTGAATCTTTTTCATAACTGCAAATTGAGCAAGTTTCAAGGCAATCAGGAAACTCTTCTGCTGTCCTTGAGAGCCACCTCTTTTTATAGGATGACCCTTCATACAAAAAATCAGGTCATCTCTTTGAACTCCTGACGAGGTATAACCAAGATACTTGTCCTTTTCAAGAGTTCTCACAAGAATATCACTCAGTGAACCCTCATGCAAATCCGAGCGGTACTCTATATCAACAGCCTCTCTCTCCCCCGATAGAAGATTATAATACTCCTTAACCAAGGGTACAAGTCTTTCTACAAACTCCTCCCTCTTTTTGAATATATATGAAGCATTGGCTGAAAGTTGCTCATCAAAGATGGAGAGAAGTTCCTCTTGAATGATATCACCCTTAAGCAGCCTGTTTCTCTGTATAAGTATCTGATTGTAATTCTGAAGACGTCTCAAATACTCTTTATCAATCTGTGAAAGAATGGCATTAATAAATTTCCGTCTCTCATCACCACTGTCATTAATTAGTGATATATCTGAGGGAGAGACCATTACAACCGGAATAAGCCCAATATGGTCAGAAAATCTTGTATAATTTCTTGAATTGCGTTTCAGAAATTTCTCACCTTTTGAATTAAAGGAAAGAGAGATATTTTCTACACCGGAGTCTTCTCTGGCATACTCTCCGTTGAGAGATGTACAATCTGAATCATACATTATAGACAAGTGATCAACGGTTGAAAAGAAACTTTTTGTCATGGATAGATAGTAGACAGCATCCAGCAAGTTTGTCTTGCCGGAACCATTGATCCCAGTTATGCAATTTATCTTGGGAGAGAAGATTATGTGAGCTTCCGGAATATTTTTAAAATTGTTGACCGTAATCTTCTTAAGATACATATGTTTCTGTTTTATACACAAAGTTACTCCTTTTTTCAATTTATATTTGTGATTAGACAAAATATTGTAATTTTGCAATCTGCATAAAAAATAGAAACAGAAATGTCAAAGAACATCAATCACCACGAACAGGAGACTGTAGCTGAAGCTGTTAATCAGACTGAACATTTTATTGAGAAGTACAAAAAACCGCTAATCAACTCTGTTATAACAATAGTAGCAATAGCAGCTGTCAGCTTCGCATACCAGCAATTCTACCGTAAACCAAAAATTAACGAGGCTATGGCTCAATCATTTGTTGCCGAGAGATATTTCCGTGCGGACTCTTTTGCACTGGCTCTCAACGGTGACGGTAATGCCCTTGGTTTCAAACAGATTATTTCAGAATACGGAGATAAGTCAGGAGCGGCTGTATACCTTTATGCCGGTATATGTGAGCTTCAAATTGGCAATTATAAGGAAGCTATCGACTACCTGAAGAAATATGACGGTGATGACCCTATACTTCAAGCCAGAGCTCTCTGCAACATAGGTGATGCATACGCTTTTTTACAAGACAACAAGGAGGCTCTGAACTACTATCTCAAAGCTGCAAAGCATGTTGACAACGATTATGCTGCAGGTTATCTTCTGAAAGCAGGTATTATGTATGAGGAACTTGGAGATATGGAAAATGCCCTTAAGTCATATGAGGAGATTAAAGCTAAATATCCTATGACTGTAGAAGGATATGATATTGATAAATACATATACAGAATAAAAAAATAGTTGATCCGTACCCATGGGAAGAGCATTCGAGTTTAGAAAAGAGAGAAAATTCAAGCGTTGGGGCAATATGTCCCGCGTATTTACAAGATTAGGCAAAGAGATAACCATAGCAGCCAAATCTGGTGGAGGTGATCCGGATAACAACCCTAGACTCAGGGCTCTAATATCTTCCGCACGCTCCGAAAACATGCCTAAAGACAATATCGAAAGGGCAATAAAGAGAGCTGTTGAGAAAGATCACAACGACTACAAGGAGGTTGTGTATGAAGGTTATGGACCATATGGTATCGCCTTTCTTGTAGAGACTGCAACCGACAACACAACCAGAACAGTAGCCAATGTCAGGAGTTACTTCAATAAGTCAAATGGGTCTCTCGGCACTCAAGGCAGTGTAGAGTTCATGTTTGACAGGAAATGTGTTTTCCGCGTAAAATCATCAACTCCTGTCGATCTTGACGAGATGGAACTTGAGCTCATAGATTTCGGCGCTGAAGAGCTGTTCATGGAAGATGACATAATAGTCATATACGGCGTTTTCGAATCCTTCGGAACAATTCAGAAGTATATTGAGGAAAAAGGCTACGAGCTTGTTTCCGGAGCTTTTGAAAGAATACCTAACACAGAATTAAAGGAGCTCAACGAGGAGCAGAAAGCTGATATTGAAAAACTGATTGAAAGGTTCGAGAATGATGATGACGTTCAGAACGTCTACCATACAATGGCAATATAATCTACTGATGTATATTTCAATAAGGTGTCTAAATTTTTAGACACCTTTTTTTTGGTCTACTCCTTATAAATTTCTACTTTTGCAGGATAATATAAGAATTTCTATCACAAAAAACAAATAAATTTTATGAAACTGTCTCATATTGAGCACATCGGTATTGCTGTCAAGTCACTTGAAACAGCTATTCCATATTACGAAGAGATGCTCGGTTTAAAATGCTACGCTGTAGAAGAAGTTACAGACCAAAAAGTTAAAACTGCCTTTTTTAAAATCGGACAAACTAAGATTGAACTTCTGGAAAGTACTGATCCAGAGGGTGCAGTTGGTAAATTCATCGAAAATAAGGGTGAGGGTGTTCACCACATAGCCTTTGCAGTGGAAGACGGAGTACAGAATGGACTGAATGAACTGGAAACCAAGGGTGTAAGACTCATCGACAAAGCTCCGAGAAATGGAGCAGAGGGTCTTAAGATCGCCTTCCTACATCCTAAGTCAACTGCCGGGGTGCTGACAGAACTTTGCGAGAATCCTTCCAAATAAAATTACCTAATTATCAAAAGAAATATTAAATCTAAATAAAAAAATGAGCCAGCAACTTGAACAAGTTAAAGCGCTGATCCAGTTACGTGAGAAAGCGCGTTTGGGAGGTGGTCAAAAAAGAATTGACTCACAACACTCAAAAGGAAAATTCACCGCTCGTGAAAGAATAGCAATGTTGCTCGACGAAGGAAGCTTCGAAGAGTTTGACATGTTTGTAACACACAGATGCACCAATTTCGGAATGGAAAAGGATACATTCCTTGGTGATGGAGTTGTTACCGGTTACGGTACAATTGAAGGAAGATTGGTATATGTGTTTGCACAGGATTTCACAGTTTTCGGTGGTTCTCTCTCAGAGAGTTTTGCCATGAAGATCTGTAAGATTATGGACCAGGCTATGAAGATGGGTGCACCTGTTATCGGTCTGAATGACTCAGGCGGAGCACGTATTCAGGAAGGTGTTAATGCACTTGCCGGATATGCCGAGATTTTCCAGCGCAACATTCTTGCATCAGGAGTTATTCCCCAGATTTCAGCAATCTTCGGGCCTTGTGCCGGTGGTGCTGTGTATTCACCTGCTCTTACCGATTTCAACATTATGACAAAAGGTACCAGCTATATGTTCCTTACAGGTCCTAAGGTTGTAAAAACAGTTACTGGAGAGGACGTTACTCAGGAACAACTTGGTGGTGCATCTGTTCATGCAAGCAAGAGCGGTGTTGCTCACTTTGCAGTAAACGGAGAAGAAGAGGGTATACATATTATTAGAGAACTTCTTAGTTTCTTGCCTCAGAACAACCTCGAAGAGGCTCCTATGTTAGAGACAGAAGATCCGATTGACAGGCTTGATGACTCACTCAATGAGATTATACCTGACAGCCCGAACAAACCTTACGACATGTACGAGGTAATAGCTTCTATTGTAGACGATGGCAAATTCCTTGAAGTTCATAAGGATTATGCAACAAATATAATAGTAGGCTTTGCACGTTTCAACGGAACTTCAGTAGGTATCGTTGCCAATCAGCCAAAAGTCCTTGCCGGTGTATTGGACAATAATGCATCAAGAAAGGCTGCACGTTTCGTTCGTTTCTGTGATGCCTTTAATATTCCGCTTGTAACATTGGTGGATGTTCCGGGCTTCCTTCCTGGCACACAACAGGAGTATGGCGGAATCATCCTTCATGGAGCCAAGCTTCTTTATGCTTATGGTGAAGCCACTGTACCTAAAATTACCGTTACTCTCAGAAAGTCATATGGTGGAGCTTATTGCGTAATGAGCAGCAAGCACCTTCGCGGTGATATCAACTATGCATGGCCTTCTGCTGAGATTGCAGTTATGGGTCCTTCAGGTGCTATTGAAGTGCTTTACGGCAAAGAGATGGCCTCTGCAGAGAATCCTGCTGAATTTGCAACCCAGAAAGAGAAAGAGTATAGGGATGCATTCGCCAACCCATACAATGCAGCACGTTATGGCTATATTGATGATGTAATCGAACCAAGGAATACCCGTTTCCGTGTTATTCGTGCCCTTCAGCAGCTTACAACCAAGAAACTGACAAATCCGGCCAAAAAGCACGACAACCTTCCACTTTAATCAATTAATCAGCAAAAAATGAAAAAAATAACAAAAATATTTCTGTTGCTGGGATTTCTGTTTGTAAGTTTGTCTCTTGCAGCTCAAAGCCAGGGAGATATGCGTATTAATGAATTTCTTATTACTAATACAAATGACTTCGAGGATGACTTTGGACACAAGAACGGGTGGATTGAACTATTCAACACATCATACGGCACCGTCAACATCGGTGGATGTTACCTTACAAATGACCCATCCAACCTGACCAAGTACATCATTCCAAAAGGAGATGTACTGACAAAGATTGCTCCAAGGCAGCATACCCTTTTCTGGGCTGACAACGAACCTTTCAGAGGAACTTTTCACATAAACTTCAAACTGGAAGACTCTCAGGAGATATTGTTTGTGGCTTCTGACGGAAAGACAATAATTGACAGAATAAAAATTCCGATTGACCAACTTGATACAAACATATCCTACGGAAGAACCCTTGATGGTATAGGCACTACTGACGGCTCTGAGGGCTGGCAGGTTATGGAGAGAACATCTCCAAGTACAAACAATGAAGGTGTTGACTCTGTTCCTAAGAGTGTAACTATTAAGAAAGCCGACCCATATGGAATAATAATGGCATTGACAGCAATGTCTGTTGTCTTCCTGGCACTTGTTGTGCTTTATCTTGTATTTAAGCAAGTAGGAAAACATAATATAAAGAGGAGCAGGCAAAGATCTGTCGTTTCAATGTCAGAAAGCAGCAAGCCTAAGGCAACAAATGTATCTGCCGAAGTGTATGCTGCAATCGCTGCTTCGTTACACGCATACTTGCAAAGTGATGATAACCACGATATAGAAAACACAATTCTTACAATAAACAAGGTTACTAAGAATTACTCTCCATGGAGCTCTAAAATCTATACACTTCGCGAGACTCCTCAAAAAAAATAGTTTAAAAGTTTGATTATGATGAAAGAATATAAATTAAAGATCAATGGTAATGATTACGCTGTAAGTATTACCGATGTTGAGGAGACTGTTGCTGAAGTTGAGGTAAACGGAATCCCTTTTAAAGTAGAGTTTGAGGCACCTGTTAAGAAAACAGTAGCTGCCCCTAAAGTATCAAAACCTGCTGCTCCTGCAGCTCCAGCCAAACCAACTGCTACAGTTGCTACACCTGCATCGACAGGTGGAAGTTCTGTAACTTCTCCGCTTCCAGGTGTAATTCTTGAGGTCTCAGTCAAAGAAGGGGACAGTGTCAAGAAGGGTCAGAAATTGATCGTTCTCGAGGCTATGAAGATGGAAAATGTCATCGAAGCCAACTCTGACGGTAAGGTAACATCAATCAAAGTGAACAAAGGAGACTCTGTTCTTGAGGGTGCAACACTTGTAACAATAGGATAATATGGAAAAAGGTTTATTTTCACTTATAGGAGACAACCTTCAGCAATTCATCCAATACACAGGTTTTTACAACGCGACATTTAACCACCTCATAATGATTGCCATAGGTTTGATTTTCATCTACCTTGCAATCAAGAAAGAGTGGGAACCGATGTTGTTGGTACCTATTGGATTTGGAATTATTATTGGTAATATTCCTTTCTTCCCCGGACTAAGTATCGGGGTATATGAAGAAGGATCTGTATTAAACATTCTTTACCAAGGTGTAATAAAAGGTTGGTATCCTCCTCTTATTTTCCTTGGAATCGGAGCTATGACAGATTTCTCGTCTTTGATCTCAAATCCAAAACTATTACTGATTGGGGCAGCGGCTCAATTTGGTATTTTTGGAGCTTATGCAATAGCTCTTCAAATGGGTTTCTCGGCAGCAGATGCCGGAGCAATCGGTATTATAGGTGGAGCGGACGGCCCTACAGCTATTTTCCTCTCTTCAAAACTTGCCCCTAACCTTATGGGTGCAATAGCAGTATCTGCATATTCATATATGGCTCTTGTACCCGTAATCCAGCCACCGGTGATGAAGCTCTTCACAACCAAGAAGGAGCGTCTTATCAGGATGAAACCTGCCAGAGCGGTCTCTCAGACAGAGAAGATACTCTTTCCGATAATCGGCTTCCTATTGACCTGTTTTATTGTTCCTTCAGGTCTTCCACTTCTCGGTATGCTGTTTTTCGGTAACTTGTTAAAAGAGAGTGGTGTTACAAGACGTCTTGCCGAAACTGCAAGAGGACCGCTTATCGATGTCATCACTATCCTGATTGGTCTTACAGTTGGAGCATCAACACAAGCCGACAAATTCCTGCAGCTAACATCTGTGTATATCTTTATTTTAGGTGCATTATCATTTGTGATAGCTACAGGCACAGGGGTATTATTTGTGAAGTTCTTTAATATTTTCCTGAAAGAGGGTAACAAGATCAATCCATTGATCGGTAATGCCGGTGTCTCTGCTGTTCCTGACTCAGCAAGAGTCTCGCAGATTGTCGGTCAACAATATGACAATACCAATCACTTGCTTATGCATGCTATGGGACCAAATGTTGCCGGAGTTATTGGTAGTGCAGTCGCTGCCGGTATTCTTCTTGGATTCCTAAGTTAGTTTTCGAAAAGAAAGCAGATATTTCACCATATCATCCGAAAGGGTAATTCGAAATTAAAATCAGTTTCGAATAACCCTTTTTGACTTTCGTCACGAAACATTTTGCTTATAAATTCACAATATTTCACTTAAATCCTGCTGCCGGTATCATTTTTTTTTTAACTTTGATGAAGAATAAAATTATGTGGTATTATGCAGAACAAATTGCAAGAGCTTACTGAGAAATTGTACTCCGAAGGTCTCTCAAAAGGGAGAGAGGAAGCTGAACGAATAAAGGCAGATGCCCAAAAAGAGGCAGAGCAGATTATTTCTAAAGCAAGAGAGGAATCTGAACAGATTATATCCAAAGCCCACAAAGAGGCCGAAGATATCAAAGAACGTATTCTCAATGAAGTTAAGATGTCTTCAAGGCAAAGTTACACCACTCTCAGGCATGAGATAGAATCCCTCATCTCTTCTAATGCATTAAAGGGCCCTGTATCTGAAGCGATGAATGATAATGCACTGATAAAAGAGATTATCAAGACTATTATTGCCGCATTTTCCCCTCAATCCGACAAGGCTGCAGAGCTATCAATCATTCTTCCTGAAAAATCCAAGGGAGAACTTGAACAGTTTATCACCAACAATATTACTAAGCAGTTTAACCAAGGAATTGAGATAAAGTTCGACAAGAGAGTCTCTTCAGGATTTAAGATTGGTCCAAAAGGCGAGGGATATCACATCAGTTTCACAGATAAAGATTTTGAAGAGTTGATAGGCTCTTATCTAAGACCTCGCGTTCGTGAAATTTTATTCGAAAAATAGAGGCTATGAAAAACTACGAGTTTATCATAGCAGGTCTCCCCTATTTAGAACCTGATTTCGATAATCCAGTTCAGGATTACGAATCGATTTCAGCTCAGGTTATCTCCTCTCTAGACGAAAAAGACAGAAGATACAC
>JAQVBQ010000144.1 GCA_028690215.1 Bacteroidales bacterium
ACCGCAAAGCATGGTACGGATGTGCCTGCTGTCCAAGTCAGATCTCCCGTTTTCTTCCTTCCATCGGTAATTATATCTACGGCGTTTCCAAGGATGCATTGTGGGTAAACCTGTACATCGGCAATAAAACTGATATTCCTGTTGGTAAGAATAAGATTGAAATCATACAGAAAACAGACTATCCATGGAATGGAGATATCCGTCTGGTTGTAAATCCGGATAAGAACATTAAGAAACAGATTCGCCTACGCATTCCGGAATGGAGTGAAACTTATACGATCAGGGTAAATGGAAAAGAGGTGAAGGCTCCGGTTGAGAAAGGATATGCAGTTATTGACAACCAATGGAAAAAAGGGGATGAGATTTTATTGACGTTGGATATGAAGACCAGGGTGGTTGCAGCAGACCAGCGGGTAAAGGCCAATACGGGAAAGCGGGCGATCCAGAGAGGTCCTCTTGTATATTGCATGGAGGAAACCGATAATAAGGCCTCTTATAGTTACGCTGCAATTACAGATAAAACCGCTATGAAGGGGCATTTCGACCCGTCATTGCTTAATGGTGTTTATGTGATCGATGCTACTGAAGGCAATACATCCTTCCGTATGATTCCCTATTATGCATGGGATAACCGAGAGGCTGGAAAAATGAAAGTGTGGATAGATTATGGGTCCGGCTCTTCTGTAAAAGGGGATAATCTATATTCGGAGAATTATTTGAATAACCGGTACCCTTTGCTTAAGAAGCCTTATATTAAATTACCGCTGGGGAGTATTAAACCCAAGGGCTGGATGAGGCAACAACTGGAAATCATGCGGGATGGAATGACCGGCAACCTCGATGTGGTTTACGAGAAAGTAATGGGTAAGCGTAACGGATGGCTTGGAGGCGACGGAGACGTGTGGGAACGCGGTCCCTATTGGATTGACGGCCTGCTTCCGTTGGCTTACATCCTGGAAGATAAACGTTTGATCGAGAAGGTGAAACCCTGGATAGAGTGGACACTCGCTTCGCAGAAAGCCGATGGATATTTTGGTCAGGATACCGACCGTCCCAATGAACCCGGACTGCAGCGAGATAATGCAATGGACTGGTGGCCTAAAATGGTGATGCTGAAAGTGATGCAGCAATATTATTCGGCTACGGGCGACCAGCGGGTGATTCAGTTTCTCGACAACTATTTCCGGTATCAGCTGAAGCAGTTGCCATCAAATCCCCTTGATAAATGGACCTTCTGGGGATCTCAGCGGGGAGGGGACAATTTAATGATCGTTTATTGGCTCTATAATATCACCGGTGAAAAATATTTGCTGGATCTGGGAGAGCTTATTCACAAACAGACATTCAACTGGACAGATATATTCCTGAATCAGAATCACCTGTCAAGGCAGCACAGCCTGCATTGTGTAAATCTGGCGCAGGGCTTTAAGGAGCCGGTTGTATACTATCAGCAGAGTAAAGATTACAAGCACTTGGAAGCGGTGGATAAAGCGGTATCTGTTATGAGGCATACAATCGGACTGCCAACCGAACTTTGGGCTGGCGACGAGCTATTGCGTTTTGGAAATCCGGTATATGGGTCCGAACTTTGTACGGCTGTAGAAATGATGTTTTCGCTGGAAGAGATACTCGAGGTTACAGGGAATACCCATTGGGCCGATTACCTGGAGCGAATCGCTTACAATGTACTGCCTACGCAGGTTACCGATACCTATTCGGCCCGTCAGTATTATCAGCAGGTAAATCAAGTGTCGGTAACCCGTAACTGGCGCGACTTCACCACTCCTCACGATGATACCGATATCCTTTTCGGCGAATTAACCGGATATCCCTGCTGTACCTCCAACTTGCATCAGGGATGGCCTAAGATGGTGCAGAATCTGATCTATGCGACGGGCGATAATGGAGTTGCTGCGCTGGTATATGCACCCTGTGAAGCCAAGGTAAAGGTAGGTGATGGAAAGACGCTGTTGCTTCGGGAAGAGACAAATTATCCTTTCGACGAGGCCATTGCGTTCCATTTTGGTTTTGAGGATAAAAAGGTGAAGGAATCGTTTTTTCCTTTTCGCTTCAGGGTGCCGGCCTGGTGTACACAGCCCGATATCAGGCTGAACGGAGAAAAACTATCTTTGGATACGCAACCGGGAGAGATTGTTTCTATCAGCCGTAACTGGAAGACCGGAGATGTATTGAATGTGGAATTTCCTGCTCAGGTGGATATAAGTTATTGGTATGATGGCGGCGCCGTAGTGGAGAGAGGTCCGCTGCTATATGCCTTGAAGATGAATGAGAAATGGGAAAAGAAAAACATAGAAAAAGAATATGTTGCCAAATACGGCAGCTGGTATTTTGAGGTTACGTCAGATTCTCCGTGGAATTATGCCTTCATGAAAAAGAATCTGCAGAAGGAGTCTCTGCCTGCTGGTTTTGTAGTTGAGAAGAAAGCCCTAAAGGATGGAGTATATCCCTGGAATGTAGATAATGCACCTTTGCAAATCCGGACGAAGGCGAACCGGATTCCCTCGTGGACATTGTACAGAGGTTCTGCCGGTCCGATTCCATTCAATACGCAACAAGGGAAAGACTATACCGATACAGAAGAAACAATCGAATTAATACCTTACGGTTGTACCACATTACGCATTGCCCAGTTTCCGGTAAGATAGACAACCCGATAGAATGACGCAGAAACAGAAAGAGAGGATATCTTTGCAGATACCCTCTCTTTCATTGTTCGCCCAGCACGAACGTATTCTAACGGGTGCAAGTCCCCAACGCGCCCTAACAGCGGGAAGCGTCCAGCCAACGACAAGGGTATCCATCGCGAGAAGGAATCTGAAGGAAGTCTTCGGCAAA
>JAQVBQ010000145.1 GCA_028690215.1 Bacteroidales bacterium
GAGGAGTTAAGACTTTCTCTTCTTCTCCTGTTGTTATCACTCCTACAGATGGAACTCACGCAACTAACAAATCATATGTTGATACAGCAGTCTCTGGTGCTGCCTCCAAATGGACAACCAGTGGAACCAATACTTACTTAACTACGACAACAAACAATGTGGGGATTGGGACAACAACGCCAGGAGTAAAACTGCATGTTGTTGGATTATCTACATTCAACTCTTCTGGACGTTTTGCAACAAATGGGTCAGGTTTTTATTTTGGAACAAATTCAGTAGCATATAGAAATCCAGGTACAAATATTCCAGCAATGGTTATCAGAATGGACGAAGCTAATGCTGGGCTAATGGAAACAAAAGCGGGCTTAGTCTTATATAATGCTAATGGAGGACAAAATACAGGAGCTGGAATAGCCTTTGCCTCAAGAGAAACAACAACAGGAGGTAATGATGTAGCGTTATCTGGAATTTTTGGAATTAAAGAATCAGAAGGCGTTAGTGGAGGCTGGTCTCAAGGAGGATTAAGATTCTGGACAAAAAATTACGGAAGCATTATAGAAGCGCTATCTATTAGATATGATGGCAACGTCGGCATCAATACCACCTCACCATCCTACAAACTAGATGTCTCTGGTACAGCAAGATTCACTGGTGCTGTTATCGTTGGAACTCCTTCTGAAGCTACTCATGCTGCTACTAAAGGCTACGTTGATTCAACCGTCTCTTCTGGAGTAACTAGTGGTGCTGTCATTGCGGGAAGCACTTCAGTAGGATATCTAAAATACAATGGAACAACTGCTCTTGCTGGAGCTCTTGATGGGGGAACCACTGTACCTTCAGGAACAAACAGACTAAACTACGGAGGATATCTCTATGCTACTCAACTCTATGATGGAGGAACAAGAGTAGCCATATCTTCAAGAAGTATTACCGCTGGAGATGGTATCACCGGAGGAGGTAATTTGACTGCTAACAGAACGATTGCTGTTAACTCTACTGTAATTAGAACCACAGGAAACCAAACACTAGGAGGAGTTAAGACTTTCTCTTCTTCTCCTGTTGTTATCACTCCTACAGATGGAACTCACGCAACTAACAAATCATATGTTGATACAGCAATTGCTAGTGCTTCTTCTAAATGGACTACTAGTGGAACCAATACTTACCTAACTACGACAGGTAATAATGTGGGGATTGGAACAACGGGACCATCAGAAAAACTTGAAGTAAATGGAATGACTAAATCAAAAGGATTTACTAACTCTGGTTCTGTCCAAGTAGTAAAAGGATTAACATGGTCTCGAATAGTAGATTTAAATGGATTATCAGTGGTTGGTACATCTTTTCTTGTAAGCATATCAGGAACAAGATCTAATGTTGTTTGGAATTCTACATGGCAAGTAACAACGAATCATGGCAGTTATGGATATTTAAATTTAATATCTTCAACTGGATATACTCAAGCTAGATTAAGATTAGTAATTAATTCTTCTAATGGTGATGGATATTTAGAATTCTATGATCAAGGAACTGGTGCAGTTTTAGGCACAAATCAAAATATTAATGTTTCTATTTATAATTTTATTGGTAACGCAAAGGTTCTTACTTCTTTTCAAGACGGAACAGATACTACAGGATATACAGTAGCCTCTGAAACAACAAGTATTGCAGGAGGAATTATTAGTCAAGGAGGTCTTCTTGTTGGTGGCAATGTTGGTATTGGCAATGTTGCACCAGGATATAAACTAGACGTTTCAGGAACAGGTCGTTTCACAGGAACAGTTTCAGTGGGAACTCCAACCTCAAGCAATCACGCTACAACTAAAGATTACGTTGATTCTATGTTCTCTGGTTCAGGACCATGGACTCTTTCAGGTACAAATATTTATGCAACAAATACTTCTCACAAGGTAGGAATTGGAACAATTAGTCCTCTTACAAAATTACATATATACCAAGGAACTCCATCTTCTAACCTTACTCCATATAGTGGAACACAACTTACTCTTGATTCTAATGCTACCAATAATTTTATCACCTTTAGAAACAGTTCAGATAATGGAACATATCAAGGTTTAATTTTCTCTGATAATAATAATGGGGGATATTTGCTTTTCCGTAATTCCATAACAGGACAAGCTACAAGTGATAGCATGATTTTAGGTTCATATAACAAGTTTGTTTTCCAAACAGGACAAAGTGGAGTGATTGACGGAAAAACTACACAAATGACTATTTTACAAAATGGTAATGTTGGAATAGGACAAGCTACACCAACTTACAAACTAGACGTTTCTGGAACAGGAAGATTCACAGGGGCCTTAACAGGTTCTACGGCTACCTTCTCTAGTACTGTTTCTGTGGGAACCCCAACTTCTTCAAACCATGCAACTACTAAATCATATGTTGATGATTTAGTAACAGGAGCTTCATCAAAGTGGACAGTAAGCGGAACTAATACTTACTTAACTACAACAACAAACAATGTAGGAATTGGAACAACAACTCCTGCTAGTAAATTAACGGTTAATGGAGATATTAGATCTCTTGGTTATAGTATCTTTTTCAACCGTCCTAACACTACAAGTGGTTGGGCTAGGGGAATCAATTATGTTGCTACGGATGGATCCTCGACTTATGGTGGATTTGGTATGTATGGAAGTGATGTTACTGCTTATAGTATGTATATGGCTTTTGGTTCTAGCCCATATAATAGTTCTACGGGTATTCATTTATTATCTTCTGGTAATGTTGGTATCGGAACAGTAAGTCCAGTTGCAAAACTTAATATTTCTGAAGCTACGGGAACTGTTTATGGAGCAAATCAGGGAA
>JAQVBQ010000052.1 GCA_028690215.1 Bacteroidales bacterium
CAATTCAAAAACAGTTAATCTAATCAGTGATGAAGACACCAAAAATGATCATGCTGCCGGAGAACGAAATGCCGAGACAATGGTATAACATTGTAGCCGACATGCCGGTACAACCGCAACCAATGTTGAACCCACAGACCAGAAAACCTCTGCTCCCTGAAGAGATGGAGGGTTTATTTGCAAAGGGTCTGGTTGAACAGGAGTTTTCTCAGAAACGATGGCATGATATCCCTGATGAGGTTAGAGAGTTGTATAAAAGCTACAGGCCTACTCCTCTTGTAAGAGCATACGCTCTTGAGAAAGCACTGGACACACCCGCAAGAATATATTACAAGAACGAGAGTGTCAGTCCGGTTGGATCTCACAAGCTTAACTCGGCTTTACCACAGGCATATTATAACCACATTCAGGGAATAACCAGTATAACAACTGAGACAGGCGCAGGACAGTGGGGTTCCGCAATGAGTATTGCTTGCAGGCATTTCGGACTGAAACTGGAGGTCTTTATGGTCAAAAACAGCTATAATGCCAAACCATACCGTAAGGTTGTGATGAAGACCTACGGGGCGGATGTTTATGCTTCACCTTGTGACCTGACTCAGTACGGGAAAAAGGTTTTGTCAGAAGATCCGACAAACGGAGGAAGCCTGGGAATAGCCATATCTGAAGCGGTAGAGAGAGCCGTGACACAGCCAAACACCAGATATACTTTAGGCAGTGTACTGAGCCACGTTTTAATGCACCAGACAATCATCGGTCTAGAGGCAGAGAAGCAGATGGAGATGGCAGGTGAGTATCCTGACAAGGTGATTGCATGTTTCGGAGGTGGCTCGAATTTCTCTGGAATATCCTTCCCATTCCTCAGACACAAATTTACTGAGGGGCGTAATGTGAAACTTATTGCGGCTGAGCCGGCAGCATGTCCGAAGCTCACCAAGGGCAAGCTTGAATATGATTTTGGCGATACTGCGGGGATGACACCCCTGATCCCGATGTACACATTGGGCCACGATTTCCAGCCAGAGCAGATACATGCTGCCGGCCTCCGTTACCACGGCGGCGGAAGAATCGTTAGCCAGCTCAAGCAGGATGGATATCTTGACAGTTGCGCGATTGAACAGAAAGAGGCCTTTGATGCCGGGATACTCTTCGCCAGAAGCGAAGGAATTATTCCGGCCCCTGAGTCCACACATGCAATAGCAGCAACAATAAGAGAGGCGTTAAAGGCCAGAGAGAGCGGCAAGAGCGAGGTGATACTCTTTAACCTCTCAGGCCACGGATTCCTCGATCTCGGAGCATACGAACAGTACGTTTAGGACTTATGGCTGCAAAGCGACATTGGATGGACAGCCCTGCTCCAGTATTTCTACATAGTAAATAAGCGGCTACTTAGCTAAAACCCCGAAAATCTGCTTAGGACTTTCGGGGTTAATTATATAGCTACCATTGACGCACTTGCGTCAAACTGCACCAAAATTACTATTTCCTCCTAGGAGAACCATTCACAAGCACAGGTTTCGCCAGAGCCTTGCTCTTGTCAAATGTAATCATACCACCCTTTGTAGGTGGTGTAAGCTGCATTACATCCTTGCTCTGGAAGTCGCTGAAAGAATAAGTTCCACCTGAGCGGGACATGATGCGTTTCACTATCTGCTCGCGGCTTGGGGCATTGAAATAACGAATGTTGCTTATCATACAGCTTGAGCTCTCCGGTCTCCATACACCGTGTCCGTAATAATATGCACCCTCATACGCTCCAACATATGAGTAACCTGTAAGACCTATAAAGTGTTTCCACCTAATTGTGGCCAGATCGTTAGTAAAGTCAATATTGCCGAAAAATCCGTTTGCCTGCCAGGTCTGTGCGGAAAGTTTCTCGTCGGCCGGAACGGTTTCGGTATCATAATTGACATACTCGTCTGCAAGTCCTCCAAAGCCGTGTCCGCCAGCCTCATGCTGAAGCACTCCGCGGAAATCGTATGGATATGAACTGCTTGACATAGGGCAAAGAGCGATTGCCTCTCCTGAAGACCACATCCAGCAAGTCCCTCCGTAACGTGTGCTGTTAGGAACAACAGCTATGAGGGTCTTCCTAAGGTCAACACCGGGTACTGACTCTGCATATTCGAAGCAGGCATCGTTGTCTGCACTCATACTTGTGCTAGATCCTGCACCGGTATACTTGACACCCAATGCGGTGTTCTTGGTGGTCAGTAGGTTGCTGCACCCGCTTTCCTGAGAGTAGGCATAAACAACATGGACGTCAAAGTAGTTTCTGTAAGTTGTATAAGGCTCAATATCAAAGAAATGTGTTATAGCCTGATCCATCACCTGGTCGTATTCTCCCGAGACAATCTCGTCAAGTATGAAGCCGTCAGCAACAAATACCACATCTATTCCATTTCCTATAGTGTGAGTCTGCCTGGTCTCATAGTCCTTGTCTGCATATTTGTTCGTGTATTGTGTTACCTCCAGTGTGTCTTTATTTCCTGAACCAGTGACCTTAAATATTATTTTTCCTGTCCTTACTGAGGATCCTTCAGCAGTATTGGCAGCAAACTCCAGGTTGACTGTTTCATTGCCTGCAGCTCCATTGACAGATGTGGAAATCCAGTCAGGACGGCTGTAAACAGTCCAAGGAGAAGTAGATGTAACAGACACACTTCCTGTCGATGCCTTGCCTATTGCTTTAATAGATGTAGTGCTAAGTACTACGGAAGCATCAGGATCAGTACCTGTCTCAAACATACGTTTAAAGAATGTATAACCCCATCCTGTGGTGCTCTCATAAAGTGAAAGCTTTCCTTCAGGCACCTCAAGGTCTGCATTGGCATTTATACCCAGGAAGACATTGTTTATCTCAAAAGGTTGGGCAATCATGCTTTTCACATAGGCCAGAAGCGTACAGTTACTGAAGGAATAGCCTCCGAGGGTGTTTACAGTTGCCGGAATTGTAATCTCGGTTATTTTTGAGCATCCCGAGAAGGTGTATTGGCCAATCGAGGTCAGTGCTACAGGAAGATCTATCCCCTCAAGGTTTGTGCAACCATAGAATGCCTCTGAACCGATGGATTTGACAGTTGAAGGCATTATAAAGGATTTGAGAGTTCTTACTGCCGGCGATATTGTCTTGAATGCTTCTCCCGGTATGTTGTCATCTTCAATAGTAGCTTCACTGAGATCCACTTCTTCCAGAACAGGAAGCGAGTCTCTGAAAAATACAAAGTCGGCAGCTTTTACAAATCCCTCAATCTTCAGTTTTTTCAAGGTTGCCCTGTCAGTTTGAGGGACAAGAGATCCTGCAGTCTGGGATTGGTTGATGTGTATGAACCCTCCGTCATAGGCAGATTGCTTTATATCAATCGTGTCAGCTCCACTTGCGTTTTTAGCTGTGAATATGATCTTTCCGAGGCGGTCTGAGGTTGTTGTATTTGGAGTTATTACAAAGCTGTATTGTTTTGAGTTGAAACTCTTTGTTGCAAGCTGTGTAATCCATCCTGTCCCATTTATTATTGAGACATCAAACTCGACATTGGTGAAGAGTGTAAAGTTGCAAGTTCCTCCTGCTTTCGGAACATAGAATTTGTCTTCGCTTGAGAGCAGTACTCCTGTTTTGGCTTGAGTCACAGTAACAGTGTCTGCAAGGGAGCTGCCCCTATCCTTGAATACTATTTTTCCTACCCTCTCTTCGAGCGAATTGTTCTCACTAACGCTAAACTCGTGAGTGTAATTATTGAGGGATTTTGTGGTTATATCGGTTATCCATGAAGATCCCTGGACTATTATTGTCTCGTAGCTGACACTGGAGCTGAGCTGAACAGTGAATGTCCCTCCCTCATTGTTCATTGTCTGATTTTTGTTTGAAAGGACAATAGCTCTATACTGCGCCTGATTAACTGTAAGAGTGTCGGCCAGCGTGCTGTTCTTGTCTTTGAATATGATCTGGGAGCTCCTCGGATCGTATGTTGTGTTGGCCGCCACATTAAACTGATAGTTGTATGTGGTGAGCCCTTTTGTATTGACTTGTGTCAACCAGCTGATACCTGCCGGGAGAATTATGTCGTATGAAACGTTGGATTTCAATTCTACGTCTATTATTCCACCTGCTGCCTCGATATCAACTTGGGTTTCTGTAAGTATCAACCCATTCTTCTGTGCCTGGCTGATGACAAGTGTGTCCGCAAGAGCTGAATTCTTGTCTTTAAAGATTATGCTCATGCTCCTTTGGTCGTAAGTGTTGTTGACAGAAACTGCAAAGTCATGTTTGTAGAGGGTCAGGGCTTTGCTGTCTACTTTTGTAACCCAGCTTACGCCTTGTTCCATGATAATGTCATAGGTGACATTTGATCTAAGTTCAACTGATATAATACCACCCTCACTGCTCATATTTGCGCTCTTTTCGCTCAGAATCAGCCCTTTTTTAGCAGCCTGGTGTACCACAAGTGTGTCGGCAAGAGTTGTCTCTTTATCTTTGAATATTACATAACCGATTCTTTCGTCAAAAGTATCATTTTTATCTACTGTAAGAGTGTGGTTGTAGGTTTGAAGCCCCTTTGTCGTAATTAGTGATATCCACTCAGCTGTAGCCAATGGTATGATCATCTCGTAATCCACATTTGCCCTGAGTTCTACTGTAACGTCTCCGCCTTCATTTCCCAAAGAGACATCTGGGTTGGAGATGATAATTCCGTTAAGCTTGGCCTGATTGATTGTAAGTGTATCGGAAACGAAACTGTTCTTGTCTTTGAAAATTATTACGGCTGAGCGTGGATCGTAATCCTTGTTCGCTGCTATCAGGAAATTGTGGGTGTAGGTGTCGAAGGTTTTGGATTTAACCTCTGTTATCCAGTCCACCTCCGATGGGATTATAACATCATAGGTTATATTACTTCTAAGGGTAACGGCGATTGTGTGGGCGGTATAGTCGAGATTCTCGGTGCTTTTGGTGAGAATCAGGGCGTCATCTTGCTTTTGTGTTACAACTATTGTGCTTGAAAGAGGACCGCCCACTATGGTGAGTGTTGTAGAACGCTCTAATTTAGTAGTATTTGCAGAGACTCTGATCCCTACGCTTGCGCTTCCGTCGCCGGAGCTTTGGGTAACGGTACACCAGTCTGTTGTACCGGCTATGGTCCATTCGGTATTTGATGCAATTGAGAACATAGTTTCAGACTGAACGTCCGGAACAGTAAGTGTAGATATCGAAACAGATAATCTAGGATCCGGTTTGCAACATATAAGGGAGATTATTGCAACTGTCAGTAGAGTAAGGTGTTTAATAGTTGTTTTCATATAAAGCGTGTATAATTGTACAAATATAATCTTTCGTATCGTCCCTTGGTTTATAATTATTAGCTTTGCCGCAATTTAAAAAGGTGTCTCTTGAAAAATGTGCTAAAAGATAAGAGGGTAGCAGCAGGGATTGTCGTATTGCTGCTTGTCGTCATCCTTCTGCTTTTGAGGGGGGTGATTGTAAGAAGCTATGTTTCCGGAAAAGTAGAGAGTGCAGAGAAGAAGTATTCGTTAGATATTAATTATGACAAACTTGAGATTAACGGGCTTGCCGGCTTGTCGTTAAAAGGGCTCTCTGTCCGTCAGACCGGTCAGGACACGCTGATCTCCTCGGATGAGATTGACGTAAGAGTGAATGCCTTTAAACTGCTTTTCTTTAAAATAGACACTCGAAGTCTGAAAATCGACAGGCTCTCATTGAACTTTGTAAAGCAGGACTCTATATCAAATTACGACTTTCTCTTCAAGGGGAGCAAGAGTGCCGACACAACGGGAAGGAAAACAGTTACAAGGCTAAATTACTCCAGAAATCTGGACAACCTTCTCTCGATGGTTTTTGGAATGCTTCCCAAAAACGCACAAATACACGACCTGTCTGTCAACTACAAATATGATGAGTACTATTTGAAGATAAACGTGCCTGATTTCAATGTTTCTAAAGATGCGTTTACTGCAAAGATCTTCACTGAGGAGTGTGGCCACTCTGAGCAGCTTGTGCTGGACGGTAAGCTTAATGACAACAAACGGAATATCTCTGCAAAAATTTACAGTGGGGGAAATAAAAGCTTTTTCTCCATGCCTTTTATAAACTTCCGCTGGAGTGCTACCATGCAGTTTGATACGCTCGCTTTTGACTTTTCCTGTTCGGAAAAGGATGACGGTGTAATAACCATTAACGGGAATTCGTCAGTAGCCGGTGTGGCATTTTATCATGAGAAGGTCTCTCCGGACAATGTTCTTTTGAAGAATGCCCATTTTACATACAAGGTCAATATCGGTGAGGATTATCTTGAGCTGGACTCCTCGTCGGTGTTCAGAATAAACGATCTCACATTCTCTCCCTATTTTAAGGCACAAAAGAGAGAGAAATGGAATCTGACCGCATCTGTAAATAAGCCAAAATTTCCTGCCCAGCAGCTCTTTTCCTCTCTTCCTGGCGGTCTTTTCCGAAACCTTGAAGGGATTGAGGTTTCCGGCGACATAGATTATCACTTCTTTTTAAATATTGACTTTTCGAACGTTGACAGTTTAAAACTTGAATCGGTAATGCGTCCTGACCATTTCCGGATTGTAAAGTACGGCAAGACCGATTTGAGACGCATGAATGGTGAGTTTGAATATACGGCATACGAGAACGGGGTCCCGGTGCGCAGCTTTGCCGTTGGCCCTTCGAATCCGGGCTTCAGGAGGCTTGATCAGATATCTCCGATACTTCAGATGACTGTCATGCAGTCTGAGGACGGAGGTTTCTTCTATCACAATGGTTTTTTACCCGAGGCAATCAGGGAGGCTCTTGCCACCAATATCAAAGACAAGCGTTTCAGGCGTGGTGGAAGTACCATAAGCATGCAGCTTGTAAAAAATGTTTTTCTGAGCAGGCACAAGACACTTGCCCGCAAATTTGAAGAGATGCTCATAGTCTGGCTGATAGAGAACAACCGACTTTCGAGCAAGCAGAGGATGTTTGAGGTGTACTTGAACATTATAGAGTGGGGGCCGATGGTATACGGTGCAAATGAGGCCGCTAGGTTCTATTTCAATAAGGATGTGTCGGATCTTACAGTCAATGAGTCTATTTTTCTTGCCGGCATAATTCCTTCGCCCAAGAGGGCTCTTAATAACTTTACTCCTGACGGGCAACTGATTCCGGAGCGAATGGATGGTTACTTCAGACTTCTGGCCGGTCGGCTCAGGGTTAAGGGCCTCATAACTGAATCTGAGGAGGCTTTAATCAAGCCGGAGCTCAGACTTTCAGGAGAATCGCTCAGGATTTTGCAACAAAGAGCTGCTGGGCGAGATACGCTTAGTGGCACTGATTTTTCTAATTCAAAAGAAGTCAGTGAATTGTAAAATGTCCATAAACAATGCGTTATGGACACTATGTGATATATGCTTGCAATACAAGAGATTGGAAAAATCAGTGCCACTGAAATTAATTATTTGTATATTTATATAACAGAATGATTTCTGTGTCGCCGATTATTAATTTCTAAATTAGTAAGCATATGAATATCACAAGATTAGAAAAATCAGTGCCACTAATAATCCTACTAATTAGCATCACATCACTCCGGGCGCAGATCACCGCTCCGGGTGTGAAGTGGGAGGAGGTATATTCATTTGATAAATTCAACTCCTTCAAGATTGATTTTTATGCTAAGAATAATGAGTTGATGAGAACCCTCGACATCAAAACTTACTTCCAGACCGGAGGAAAGGATTTTGCTGTATTTACAGATTCCAAGTCAAAAGGTGGTGATATTCTGACCGTTTTTGATCTGAAAAATGAGATGGCAATTCAGATTTTTGGAAGAGATCTTCCTGAACCGATGTATAATGCAGGAAGGTTCAAATACCCTGCAGAAGATGAGCTTAAAAGGCTGGAACTTACTCCTACCGAGGAAACTAAAACAATTGCCGGCTATAAGTGTGTCAGATATAGTTATACCTACAAGAAAATTTTCGGTTCTGTATGGATAACTCAGCAGATTAAGCAACCTAACGACTATGGTATATTCCGTGCAGCAAAGATGAGTGCCCTTCACAACACACTTTCGGTTGAGGGTTTTGTCATGGAGATGACCACAGAGGATTCCAAGGGTGGAAAAACTGTAATGACAACCATTTCAATTGAGCAAGACACTAATTATTCGGTAAATCTCAAAAAAGTAAGCATGGGCACTGCTCTGAACAAAGTGAGTTACTTTGCTTTTTAGTGCCACGGAAATCACTCAATTGATTCGTGCTGACGTGGGGGCAAGGCTGTTGCTTGCCTAAGCATTTCAAATCAAAAATGCTGACTCGCCTTCGGCTCAAACAGACGCATTTTGCTAATAAATGCTGACGGCGCAACTCTTCGCCTTGCCCCCAACGCACCACTCATCCCTCGAGTGATTTTTTTATGTGGCACTGATTTTTCTAATTTGCAGAATATTAAGGCATTACAAAGTGGTCATAAACAATATATTATAGCTGTGAAAATTTTATGTGCTTGTAGTACAAAAAATTAGAAAAATCAGTGCCACTAAAAATAAATATCGTACATTTGTTTATAATCAAATAAAAATCAATCAGATGAAAAGGTTGTGCTCACTTCTGCTATTTTGTATAGCGGGAACTGTAATTTTATGGGGTCAGGAGATAAGCTTCAAGTATGGGAAAATCACCAACGACGAGCTTACAATGAAGGTTTATCAGAAAGATACTACGGCTGAGGCTGTTGTTCTGTATGATGACGGTTATTCATACTATGTTTATACTCCTGAAAACGGATTTGTGTTACAGACTGAGTTCAAGCAGAAAATCAAGATATTGAAGCCGGAGGGTGTTGACAGGGCTAATATTGATATTCCATACTATTACGGTGAAGGTTCTGACAGGGATTACATAAACGGCCTTGAGGCAGTTTCGTATAATCTTGAGGATGGGAAGGTTGTAAAAACAAAACTTGAGAAAAAGTACATCTTCGATGAGGCTTTTAGTGAAACCACAAAGAGGATAAAATTTTCAATTCCCAATGTAAAAGCAGGAAGTGTTATAGAGTTTAAATATACACTAGTTTCCAGGTATGTGACAGATGTTCCCGAGTGGTATTTTCAGTCAGATATACCGGTAATGAACAGCAAGTTCGGGATAAACATCCTGGAGTATTTCAACTTCAATATCAGAACCAAAGGGTATGAACACATAGCGGTCTCACAAAAGGACGAATCAGGACAGCTCCGGGTAGGGGCAGGTGAGATGCTGGCTGTGTCAAGCAAGATAATGACATACACAGCAACCGATGTCCCTGCACTGAAAGATGAGGATAATGTCTGGTGTATGAACGAGTACAAATCAGCAGTGGTCTTCGAACTTAGAGGAACTCAATATCCATACGAAATGTACAAATCCTATACATCAACATGGAAAGACATTATCGAAATGCTTGAAAAGCAAAACTACTTCAGCTCCAACAACAGAATGTCAAATCCATTCAAGGACGAAACAGCCCTTTTGATAAACGGGGTGACAGACGAACAGGAGAAAATAAGCAAAATCTACTGCTTTATAAAAAACAAGATCAAATGGAACGATGTTTACTCGTTTTACGGAGGAAATCCTAGAACTGCCGCCAAAGAGGGTGTGGGAAACAACGCTCAGATAAATTTCGTTCTGATGAGTGCTCTCAGAGATGCAGATATCAAGTGTTATCCGGTATTGATCAGCAGACGCTCCAAAGGCAGATTCCCGTTAACAAACCCCTCTATCAATAAAATCAGCACCTTCATTGTGGCGGCTGAGCTCAAAGATGGAAAGATGATCTATATGGACGGCTCCTCAAATCACGGCGGTCTAAATATTCTACCTACAGATTTGTTGGTAGACAAGGGAATAGTATACGATCCAAAAAATTCCGGGAAAACAGTTGACCTTACAAACCTCACGAAAAACCAGTTTATCTCAAGAGTTGTGGCAACACTGGAAAAAGACGGGAAGCTCAAAGGAGAAAGAACCTCAAACTACATTAATCAGTTCGCTTATACATATAGGGCATCAATAGCCGGAAAAGATTCGGTAAAAATTGTAGATGCGATACAGAACAACACACAGACAAAAATTGAGAGCATAAAGATTGAAGGAAGGACATCAAATGACGGAATGGTCAAGGAGACACTCGCATTTACGAAAGATGTAGAGGCATCGGGCGACTATATTTACCTAAATCCGATGGTATTCACCCATCTGGACGAGAACCCATTTACACAGTCTGAACGTAAGCTGCCAGTAGAGTTCAACTTCCCTTACATGTACAGATTGAATTGTATAATTATGATACCTGAGGGCTATGCAATAGAAGAGGTTCCAAAAGGAGTCAGGGTGTCACTTTTGGAAAACGGGGGAAAATGTACCTATGCAGTCAATGTCTCTGACAGGACCATCAATCTTGGCTACATATTCGATATGACCCAGATTCTTTATCCGTTCACTGATTACGAGGCAATAAAGAACTATTTCGGATTGGTAGCAACCAAAAACAGTGAAATGATAGTGCTCAAGAAGATTTAATACCTAAAAGCAAAGTCGTGAAAAACAGTCTTATACATCTGGCGGTGCTCTTGTTCATGCTCTCTTTGGGCACAAATGCTCAGGCGCAATCAAATGCCATCGATCCCCAACAACTTCTAATCTCAGCCATTCCGGACACTCTGATAAAAAACGCAAAGGCAGTTATCCGATATAAGGAGACAACATTCCGTTATGATTCACCAATAAGCGGCGTAGAAACATTTAAAATTGTTATAAGCGTCCTGAAAGAGAGCGGGAAGGATTTTGCGGAGTTCACATACCCGGGCGATAAATTTCGTAAGCTATCCTCTTTTTCAGCAAAGATCTATAATTCAGAAGGTAAAGAGCTCAATAAGTACAGAATGCAGGATGTGCGGACAACAGAGTACACTGAGGCACTGGCATCAGACAATAAAACATACTGGTTGAGCCCCGATATACCGACATACCCATTTACAATAGTCTATGAATACAAGATAGATTGTAATAACGGAATAAGTGGCTTTACACCATATATACCACAGTATGGTTACAATCTCTCAGTTCAAAAATCCACCTATTCCCTTATAGTCCCGGAGGATGTGAAAATAGCACACATGAGTTTTAATGTGGCAGATAATCCGAAAGTGACTACTGAAAAGAGTCAGACAAAATACACATGGGAGATTAGCGGACTGAAGGCTGTTCAGGACGAGCCGCTGGATGGAAGTCTGATAAACTATGTCCCGCGTATTTACATCAAACCTCTGGACTTTGTCTATGACGGTGTGACTGGAAATTTAGCAGACTGGAACGAAATGGGGCAGTGGAGCTACTCTCTGATAGAAGACCAAGGAGAGTTGCCGGAGAATGCAAAGGCAAAAGTTTCGGAATTGATATCCGGTGCGAAAAGTGACCGGGAGAAGGTCGAGGCGTTGTACAAATATCTCGGTTCAACTACACGATATGTCAGCATACAGCTCGGAATCGGCGGTTATAAACCGATGCCGGCAGCCGAGGTGTTTAAAACGGGATTCGGAGATTGCAAAGCTCTGTCAAACTACATGAAGTCACTCCTGGCAGCTGCCGGCATCCCCTCGAACTACACCCTGATAAGCACAGATATTGATGATAAAGAGCTTTTTACGGATTTTCCAAGTTTCCACCAGTTCAACCATGCAATCCTGATGGTTCCTTTGCAGAAGGATACCTTATGGCTTGAGTGCACAAATCCGGAGAATCCGCTGGGCTTTGTCCACAATGATATTTCGGGTCACGAGGCTTTGGTAGTCTCTGAAGAAGGCGGAAAGATAGTGCGACTCCCGGATTATTCTGACTCCCTCAATGTTGAGTCAAATATTGTGAATGTCTCCCTAACTCCGGAAGGCAGTGCAAGAATTGATGTAAAAAAGAGCTGTTTTGTAAAGATATATGACGATTATGCAGGTTTTTCCAAGATGAAATATGCAGATCAGTCAGAGCATCTGACCGGAAATATTAAAATTCCGAATGTGGTGATGGAGAAAATTACAGTGAATGAAACAAAACTCCCTTTGCCATTTATCGACATCTCTTATACCTGGAACACTCGTCAGTATGGCAGTAAAAGCGGGACACGGCTGTTTATTCCGGTCAATCCTTACCGTAGTACATTAGATTACTTAAATGTGAGCGAAAGGTTACATGGTGTTGAAATTCAGAGTGGTTTTAAAGATGTTGACACAATAACCATCAATATTCCTGCAGGTTTTGAGATTGAGTCCATGCCTTCTGCTGTAGATGTCAAGACTCCTTTTGGCAATTTCAAGTCTAGTTGCATCAGGGATGGTCAGATTATAAAAATCGCTCACTCTTTTTACTTGCCTTCGGGCAAATATCCTCTTGCTCAGTACAGTGATTTCCTCAAATTCATGGAGGTTGTCAACACGGCTTATAAAGGCAAGATTGTGCTTAAAAAATTTTAGTGGCACTGATTTTTCTAAATGACAGATTGTGAGATATTTGTAAAAAGCTGTTAGACAATAATCTGCGATGGTTTTAGAATATATGAACTGGAATTAGTAATTAATCCTAATATCGGTTCATATAATTGCGCTCTTTTCAGAAGAATACGGATCACTCTGGGGGTTCGTGTGGCAGTGGGGGCAAGGCTGTTGCTTGCCTAAGCATTTCAAATCAAAATGCTAACTCGCCTTCGGCTCAAACAGACGCATTTTGCTAATAAATGCTGTCGGCGCAACCCCTCGCCT
>JAQVBQ010000146.1 GCA_028690215.1 Bacteroidales bacterium
CCTTTTTACAGCGAAGTTATTGAAACTCACACCGAGTGTTCCTACAAATGTGTTTCCTCCCCAGCCTCCGGCGATCTCAAACTGGCTGTTTGATTTCTCTACTACGTTATATGCCAGGTCTACGGTATTGTTCTGTTGGTTTGGAATGATGTTGATTGCATCTGCCGACTGAAGTTTCTCCGGTTCAAAGTGCCCCATATTGGAAAGCTCTCTGAGGGAGCGTTCAATGTCAGACTGACTATATAGATAACCCGGTTTTGTATAGAGCTCTCTTCTGGCTATTCTCTCATTTGTAACGCTATTGCCGTTTATAGTAATCCTGTTGAATGTTGCCGGCTTCCCCTCGTAAATCCTCATCTCGATATCCACAGAGTCTTTGTCTACACAAACTTCTACTGGTGTAACATTAAAGAAGAGGTATCCGTTATCGGTATATAGCTTTGACACATTTCCCTTCTCGTCTCTGGTGAGCCTCTCCTCCATAGAAACGACATCGTAGATGTCACCCTTCTTGATTCTCAGAATGCTGTTGAGTGCATCTCCTGAGTATTTGGAATTACCTGTCCATGTTATGTTTCTGAAGTAATACTTTTGTCCCTCATCTATAAGGAACTTAATACCCATCCTTCCCTCACTTATATAATATATGCTATCCTTGACAATGCGTGCATCACGATATCCGCGCTCATTGTAGGCTTCAATCAGCAATTTCTTGTCATTCTCATACTCTTTCTCATTGAATTTCTTGCTTGAGAAGAAGTTCAGGATATTACTCTTCGCCTTTGTCTTTTTCATTGAAGAGGCAAGTTTGGAGGCTTTAATATTTTCGTTTCCTTCAAAAAGGATGTCCTGAATCTTTACCTTGCTCTTTCTGTCAACGACAAATGTGACTCTGACTGTATTCTTGATGGTTGTGTCCTGAACTATATTGGTAGTTACCTCTGTCTGGAGGAATCCCTTCTCAACATAGTATTTTCTTATGATTTCGCATGATGATCTTTCAATATAGTCGGACAACTCACTAGCTCTTTTGAACTTTAGCCTGTCTTGCAGCTCCGATCTCTCTGTGGATTTAACTCCGGAGAAATCCCATTTCAAGACACGCGGCCTCTCTTGCAGGTAAAGGTTAAGATAGACCTTCCCGTTTGAAATCGAGTCTACATAAAAAGAAATTTCAGAGAACCAGCGTTGCAGCCATATTCTCTTGATTATTGACGAGAGATCCTCGCTCGGTATCTCGATTTTATCACCGACTTGTATACCTGTCAGGGAAAGTATCGTCTGTGTGTTGTTATACTTTACTCCGGAAACAACTATTCCACCGACCTCATATTTCTGAGGCTTGCTGTAATCCACTTCTGTGGTTCTTACTATGGTAGAATCCTGGGCCTTGGCCTGGTTTGTAAAAGGAGTTAAGAAAATTAATAACGAAATAAGGGCTAATGACTTCATCTGCAATCTCTGGCTGTGAAAGCGCAAATATAAGCTTTTATTTGTATTCAAAGTTTGTTTGATTAAGAATTATTTAACTGGTCTCCTGTTTTCCCAAACCTCCGTTCTCTTTGCGCGAAGATGTCCAGAGCTTGTTGAAAGTGAGTTTTGCGAAAATCGGGCCAAAGCACCTCCGGAAAATAAAATTCACTGTAAGCACTCTGCCATAGTAAATAATTACTTATGCGCTGTTCGCCGCTTGTCCTAATAATTAGATCCGGATCAGGAATCCCTTTTGTACTCAATAATGTGTTGAAATGGTCCGCAGTCAGTTTGGGTAATTTTCTGCCCTCCTGATGTGCTTTGAGCACCTCTTCTCCATATCTCTCGGCAGCCTGAAGTATATCCCATTTTCCGGCATAACTTAAAAAAATAATCAGATTCAGCCCGGTATTACGACTCGACATCTCTTCAGCCTCATATATCTTCTTTGCTATATCTTCAGAGAGTTTTGAAAGATCTCCTATAGCCCTGAATTTTATGTTGTTCTTCATAATTGTAGAGGTCTCTGCAGCTATCGCATCAACCATCAGCTGCATGAGTCCGTTAACCTCATCCTCCGGCCGGTTCCAATTCTCCTCAGAGAATGCGAAAAGGCTCAGGTATTCGATCCTGTTCTCTGCAGCAAACTCGATTGTTGCCCTTACAGATTCTGAACCCTCCTTATGACCATACAGCCTCTCCATGCCCCTGGCCTTGGCCCATCTGCCGTTCCCATCCATTATAATAGACACGTGTCTTGGGATTCTATTCATATTTCATTCTTTATTTTTCTATAGTCTGGTTGTTTCTCTTGTCCTCGCCCCACCTCAATTTGTCCTTGAGTGCATTAATAAAACTCTCCTCCTGGAGAGATATATAATTTAAAGTAAATGGAGCCTTAGTAATTTTCACAGAACTTCCTGAAGGGATCATCACCTCACGGCTGTCAAGACATAAAATTGCCTTCCCTACCCTCGCTGTGACAAACATCTCCAGGGTAACACCGTCAGGAACCACCATAGGTCTCACATTTAAGTTGTGTGGGGCTATTGGGGCCACTATCCATACTTCAGAGACAGGCAGCACTATCGGCCCGCCTATGCTTAGAGAGTAAGCCGTTGAACCGGTAGGTGTTGCAACAACCAGTCCGTCAGACCAGTATGCCGGCATCTCAATACCATCAATTTTAAGGTTGACCGATATCATTGTTGAATCACACTTCTGCAGAGAGACCTCATTGGCTGAATATGGGAAAAGTCCTTCCGGAAGACAACTGCTCTCTATCCGGAGCATCGTCCTTTTCT
>JAQVBQ010000053.1 GCA_028690215.1 Bacteroidales bacterium
TCCATAGGGAGAAGTATAATTGGTCACCTGCCATTGACGGAGTACCTTCTTCCATATTCAGGATTAATCCCGAGCCTTCAGACTTAGTCCATACCAGCAGTGCCCTATCTCCATCTGCTACAAGCCTGGGCGAATGGTCCAGCTTATCGTCCTCTGTCAGATTTATAATGCCCGGTTGACTGCCGTCAGTAGAATAAACGCTTTCCGTTACGCTTATTTCCGAGCTTTTGAGCATTTCGCCCAGCCCTTCCTCTTCCGTCAGAATCTTCCCTATATTATGCCATGCCATAAGCACACCATCTCCTGCAGCCGCCACCACGGGGTCAAAATCAGCGGTTCCATCATCGCCGATCCACCCCGGCTCACTCCAGGTACCCTCCTTCAAGACAGAGTACCGAAGCTGAGTACGGTTGATTTCATCTCTGAAAGGATTGTCATCGGCCCAAACCAGCCATTGTTGTTCTCCTATTACAACCAGCTTTACTTCTGCTTCTGGAAATATATTTTCCATCATGTCCTCTGCCTTGGGATTGGTTTCTGTTTTAATTCCCATTAAGCCGAAGCTCCTCATGATACCGGAGTCATTTCCGCCCAGCCAATTGGATTGTCTGTTCAAATAGTCTCTTGCCATTAACTGAGGCTCAGCAGCTTCTCTGCTGCCTGCTTCCTCCGCGGGCCTTAGCAATGACTTTAGAGTAACCTTTTCCTTTCCATTGTCCCAATGCACCTTATAAAGCTCTTTTTCATACAGGGTTTTTTCCCATAGCAATGCTTTGGCCTTTATACTGGCATCAACATTGATGCCTGCACCTATATAACCTGTTGGAAAATGTATTTCCGCAGGAATTTTTGCCGTTAGTTCCCCCTTCACACTGGCAACTGCAAAATCTCCATCCACATGAAGACCTGCATGAGGTGAAAGCCCAATATACCCACTGTATTTCGTTCCGTCTTCTTCCTTAATAATCAGTGCCCCACTTACTCCGGTTCCGACACTCACCCCTGCCGTAAACCCAACACCAAGCAGTTCGTATCCCTTGTCCCACTTTTTAGTGATATCTCCATCAAGGGCAATATAAAAGTACCAGACTACCCACTCATCGGTATACCAGTTATAATCAAGAGTAATGCCGCCTTCCAGTTCTATTTCAAATTCATAGCCCACTACCGCGACCTTTTTTACTTTTTTGAGTTTTGTGGTCGTTGATGTCTTATTGCTTTCCCCATATCCGCCTTTTGCTTCAAAGGAAAGCTCTATGGATCCATTAGGTAACACTTCTCCCTCAAAATTCGGCATCTCACCGCCTATACCGAAATTTCCTCCTCCTATTACCGGGATACCGTTAAGTGCGTCTATGGTTCCCCCTATGGGACCGTCAAATACTGTTGGCCAGTTTACGGCATATTCCCCATCTTGAACAGAGATATTCAACTTTTTCCCCATAATTTCCGGCATAGACAAACGGCTCACATTAGGGCACAGCATCCAGGGAGATTTATATCCTTGAGGTGAAACCATGCGGACTAAATACTGCTCCGAAACCCCCTTAAGCTGAACCCCCGGCTTAACTGCAATTTTCTGAAGCTTAGTTTTGTTGTCGTGATTCTGTTTGAAGATGCCTTGATATTCCTTATTTCCATACCCTGAATCCTTTTTATCAAAGTTTATTATAGCAATTTCATAGTAGCCTGTATCTCTGGTTCCCCAATCTCCCTCAACATTATACACCAATTTTGTTGATAAACCTTCAAAATAAATATCATTGTAATCTTTTAAATCTGATTCTGAATTATTAATAGTTATATTTCTTACTTGCATGGCGGTTCCGGTTGTACTGCGTCTGCCGGATAAAATTACAGGATTATCGTTATCCTTTCCCAGATAAAAAGGAACATGATCTCTATTCCCCCACCAGTCTTCCACCTTAAAGTCATAATATGTGCTGGTTTGCAGTGTCTTTCGGAGGGCATATACCGGAAAAGTAGAGCCGTTGTAGGTGTACATTTCCTTGTTTGCTCTGATTCTTTCCCCGTTAAGCATCACATATACATAATTCAGCTCTTCATAATAGCTTGCAGATTTATCTGCATACAATCTGAATCTTAATACCTCTGTCACAGCAGGTGCTTTCGATGTGACGATGAAAGGCTGACGGATAACCTGCTCTCCCTCTGATCCGTTATAGGTAAATACCAGCTCATAGGTTCCTGCGTCCCCGTATTTAGGCGTATATGTATACTTATAAGCATTGTCACTGTATTTTGAGGTTATGTAAATTACCCCGTCATTATATTTACTCAGAGGTTGTAAAACACCGCCTTTATACAGCTTCACTTTAATGTTCTCACCGTATATGAACTGGCTCTCCTGCTCCAGGCGCAGTTCAAAGTCCAGGGAAGGCTGAGCGCCTTCTTCTGATGTATTTATTTGTTTGACTATTCCACTGTCCTTCAAGGACATCCTTACCTGCTGCAGAGCTTTAATCTCAACGGTCTTTTTTGTTGAATAGGTATAACCGTACTTATCTTTAATGGTAAGAGTAATCTCCTTTTCACCGGGGCTTGAAAATGTCTTATAAAAAAGTCCGCCAGTATCGGCTAATTCGCCGTCAATCCTCCACTCATAAGATATTGGAGTATAGCCCAGTGATCTTACATAATTCACCCAGCTTAGCATCTCATTATTATCAATACTGATTCTTAAAGCCTTTCCAACAAACCCCGTGTCAGGTATGTCCAAATGCTGCAGCCCCAATTCCGTAGGAAGACTTTCTTCTGTGGCCACAAAGGTAATCTTGTTCTGTCCGCTTGCAACCCCTGCTGCATTCTTATACGCACCGGAAGGGAAATAAATTGTATAGGGTATATGGCGCTCAAGCTCTGTCACAGCTCTCAACACTGCCTTGTTTTCAGTTTCCTCACCGACAAATTCCACAGGACGCCCAATGCAATCTTCAAATCTAATATTATTAAAATTGAAACCCTTTGTTACAGGGACATCAAAATAAACCTGCACAATACCACGGGTCGGTGCTTTGAAATCTCCTGTAGCAGGAGAAGTCTTTATTATCTGCGGTCCTGAGCCTGTTGTAAATCGTGTGCGAAACTCCTCATTATAAGGGTTTATAACACTGTTATAGGGTCCGGACAAGGTGTATACATTGTTTGGTTTCAAAGTTTCCTTAGGCTTAAATATAAGATTGGTACCTGCAAGATCAAAGGTATATGGGGCATACAACGGATACTCCCTGCCGGACATATCCGTAAGCTTAAACTCATAATTTTTCAGCTTCTGTACCTTAGTGAGAGCAACCTCGATATTCGGATTCACACTCACTCCTGTCTGTCCATCCGCCGGATAAACGCTTGCAATTTCAGGAGCTTCTATCTCGGAAGGCGGCGTACCTTTGGTTCTAAACTGAATAATCTTACTGCTGCTTTTATTCAAAAATCTATCCTGAACCGCGCCTTCATCAACTATAATTTCGTATACTGTTGCTGGTGTCAAAGTCTTATTTAATTCTATTGTCAGCGTATCATTGGATAATGTTCCTGGCAAGGAAATAAACTCTGACTCAAAAAAGCTCTTGCCCACAGTTCTAAGAGTGAAGTTAGTATCAAAATATTTTCCCTTCACAAGATTACCAGAATCGAACTTGATGGTTATCCGATCAAGATTAATAGCTACATCCTTTTCTGTATCATAGGGTGAGGAGCTTATTACCTCAATATTTCTAACAGGCCTATCTTCCACTGTAAATTTCAAACTATATGCTTCTACCGAATTTCCTGCTGCATCAGCAACGATGCCTGCAGGAATAAGAAGTCTGTTTTCTCCTGAGCTTAAGGCAGCAAAGGGTGTTACAATCAATCTCTTGTTTTCTGCCCTTGCGGCGATCTGAATGTCAGCAGCTGCTTTCAGCTCAATGCCGTGGTTCTGAGCAAGGACAATATTCTCGTTATAGGTAATTACTATACTGTTTGTATCCCAAAGAACTCCCATGCTGTTATTTGCCGGAACAGTACTGATTACCGCAGGTGCAGTTCTATCAGGCTCTTCCAGAACAATATATTGGAAAGTTACTGTAGCTTGCGATCCTCCTTTGGTTACAACTGCAGTCACATTTACATACCTATTGCCTGCTCTGTTTACCGGACGGGTAACCACACCGCCATTTGTAATTATATTTGTATTGTCCGAGCTCCATATGACAGTTGCACCATAGAGGCCTGCCGTTGGGAAGGAAAGATCCTGAGTTACTGAACTTGATGAAAGGTTCCCTCCAAGAATATTGTACCTATTAAGCCACTTGGAAGTCTCATCCACTGCTTCAGTATCTGTTAAATCCAAGTGCTTTACAATGACGGTAAAGATTTTTTTCATAGAGAAAGCTTCCTTACTTATAGTGGCTGTCAAGGTAACGGTCTGATCCCCCGAATGATACATGGGTCTATATACATTTCCGCCAATAGTTACAAATCCGTGATGACTGGATGCCCAGCTGATACGACTGCCGGGGATTCCGTCCATACCATTGGTTGGAAGATACAATAATTCGGTGACATTATCCAATGAGCTGTTGCCATTGAGGATTATTTCCTCCGTCAACCACTCATAATCTCTTGCAACCAGTTCTTCATTTGTTATAAAATTAGCTCTGACTGTAATATTAAATGGCTTTTCCACTTCGGATAAACCCATTTTTATGGTAGCTGTCAGAGTAATGCTCTTAGAACCCTGTGTATATGTGGGTCTTCTTACGATTCCGCCTGCGTCCACAAATGCAGTATCTGTAGAAGTCCAACTGATCTCACTTCCGTTTTCTCCTATGGTAGGAAGGTTCAAATCTCCGGTTACATTATTTAAAGCGCTGTTTCCTTTTAAAATGACTGTTTCTATAAGCCAAGCATTATCTGCATTCACTTTTTCCGCGTCTCTTTCTGCAGCTGTTTGCTCAAGTTTAATTACTTTTACAGTGAAGGTTTTTGTAACAGACAGGCCCATGCTTATGGTTGCTGTCAGCATAACATTCTGGTCCCCGTGGGTATAGCTCTGCCTTGTTATCCTGCCTTCAGTATCCACGACCATAGCATTATCGGATGCCCAGCTTATGGTGCTGCCATTGGGTCCTTCAACAGGGAGCTTCAGATTGTTCGTTACATTATCCAGAGAGCTGTTTCCGTTTAAGATTTCCGTATCCACAAGCCATTTATAATCGGCATTCACTTTTTCCGCAGCTGATTCCTCAAGGGCTTTAACAACTACCGTAAATGACTTTGCTAAAGGTGTCACAGCCCCTCTTCTTATGGTGGCTGTCAGAGTCACAGTCTTATTGCCCTGAGCAAAGGTCGGTCTTGTAACTGTTCCGTTTATATTTACAGTCCCAGTGTCCGTTGATACCCAGCTTATGGTACTGTCTTCATTTCCAAGTATCGGTAGGTTTAGGTTCCCGGTTATATTGTCCAAAGCACTGTTGCCGTTTAGAATTATTACTTCATCCAGCCATTCATAATCGGCATTCACTTTTCCTTCATCTTCTATGTATTTTTCCTCAGGGGTTTGCTCTAGGGCTATGACGTATACAGTAAATCCCTTTGTTACCGGAGTCGCAACTCCTTTGCTGAAAGTGGCCGTCAAAGTAACCGACTTACCCCCTTCTGTATATGTGGGTCTTGTTACTGTCCCGTTTGTAGCTACCACGCTATCATCACTGGATGCCCAACTGATGTTGCTTTCTCCCATTAATCCCTCAATCCGAAGGTTCAAATCGCTAGTTACCGTACTCAAAGAATAGTTTAATTCTTTAATCCAGATATCCGTCAGCCATTCTTTATCTTGCGCTACCAGCTCATCATCCGAGTTCCCTTCTGCTCTGACGGTAACGCTTATATATTTTCCGTCAGTCACAGCTCCGCTTCTTATAGTTGCCATCAAGGTGACTTCCACATTGCCTGTACCAAGCACCGGTCTTGTCACCTTTCCGTTTGCAAGTACCACACTGAGGTCACTGGTTATCCAACTGATTGTACTGCCGTTATTCCCAACAACCGGCAGATTCAGATCTGAAACTATATTGTTTAGGCTCCTATTGCCTTTCAATATCACTGTATCTGTCAGCCATTCACTGTCAGCAAGAACTTTATCCTCATCTCTCACCATAACTATTAGGGTAAATGTAATTTGCCTTTCAGCTTCCCCACTTCTTATTGTGGCTGTCAGCATAACCGGTTGGTCACCCTGGGCAAGGGAGGGCCTTGTTACTGTTCCATTTACAGCTACTATGTCAGTATTGTCGGATGCCCAGCTTATGGTGCTTCCATATTGCCCCAAAACAGGAAGACTTAAGTTCCCAGTCACATTGTTCAAAGAACTGTTTCCATTCAGAAGCCGTGCTCCTGTCAGCCATAATTGATCTGCATCCACTATCTCTGCATCGGATACTCCAAATGCTTTTACGGTGATATTGAATTGCTTTTCCCGTGCCGCTGTATTCATATTTATGTATGCAGTAAGGGTAACCACCCGGTCCTCATGGGGTCTAATTACTGTTCCGTCACTATCCACCACATCAGTATTATCAGAAAACCAACTGATGCTGCTTCCATAGTCACCGGAGGTGGGAAGGATCAAGTCCGATACAATACTATTCAGATTATCATTCCCATTCAGTATGATTGAATCATCCAGCCAGTTATAGTCCGCATCCGCTATATCCGAATCCGCCGCTCTAATTGTAACTATAAAGGTTCTTGTTTCACGCTGAAAAGACCCTTTTGCTATAGTTGCGGTCAGTGTCACTATCTGGTTACCTTGTTCCAACGAAGGCGGATTAACCGTTCCATCCTCAGCCACCACATCAGTATTGCTGGATACCCAGCTTATGGTACTTTCGTATTGACCAACAAGAGGAAGATAGAAATTACCAACTGGTTCAGCTTCAATCATTTCCATCTCAGAGGTCAGCCAGGCTTCTTCAGCCTCCACTATAGCTTCATGAATAATGCTCAAATCATTCTTAAAGTACCAGCTGCCGATTTCACTTGTGTTCCCGGCATTGCCTAAGGAGCCCATAAAGCCTGCATACACTTCATTTGTGAGTAATATTTCAGAAAGGTTCATAGATTCAGTGAGATATGTATAGTCACCCGATGGAGCCTGGCAAAAAACATGAAGGAGCTTTTCCACGCCGTCATACCCGATCCACGCATTATAATACTCAGATGGTTCATCAACTACATTATATCCATATATGGGCAGGTAAGATGTCGAAATGTTAAAATCTCCGTTAATGTACGGCACAGCAGATATTTCACAACGTGCAGAGGGCCCTTCAGCCAAACTGAAGCCATTCAGAGAGGCAAGAAGTAATTTTGGGGTCTTATCAATCAAGCTGGCTGTAGCTCCTTGTTCCATATAATCCGAAGTAAAAGCAATACTCAGGCTGGGAGAAATACTCTCATCATAAAAATCACTGGCATACACAGAATTCACGACAGTCTGCAGGGTGAAGGTGAATCCGCCTTCTGTTCCGGCTATGGGAATGTAGGGAGAGATATTCCTGAATGAAAAAGCCGTGCTGAAGGAAAAGTCCTCGCCCAAGGTAAGCTTGTCCGTTGTAAATACACTTTCTCCGGTGCCCACACCGCTTTCAAAATGTATGGCATTGTCTTCCATCAAGGAGTCGCCGTTCAATTGCAGACCATCAGTATTGTTAAAATCGTCGAAACTAATATCAACAGTCGGCGTGCTTTCATAAGCATAGACATATGGAATATCATCAGATAGCATAAATTGAAGAGGCAGACCTGTAAAAACCAGAATAAAAGCAAGAACAACGCTAATGATCTTCTTATGTATCCTCATAACAAACTTCCCCCTATTTATTACTTTCCTAATAAAATACACAGGCTAATTTATAACAATAAAATTCGACTACAAAAAGTATAGAATACATGTTATAATAATTCTGACAAGTTCCATGACCGCAGTCACATACTATAGTCATTATATAGCATTTGTGCATTACACGTCAATTAAAAGGAGAAAAATTATGGAAAAAGAGAAAATTAGCAAAAGAAAACTGCAGGCCATAGAAACAAAAAAGAAAATCTTCGAAACTGCCCGGCGGTTGGTACTAGAATATGGTATTGAGAATGTAAGCGTGGATTCCATCGTAGAAGCCACAGAAGTATCCAAAGGTGCTTTTTATGTTCACTTTGAATCAAAAGATGCTCTGCTGGTTGCTTTGGTCAATGATTACACGAATATGGCAGACACGGATTACAAATCCTTTTTGAAAACACTTCCCGACCGCATGTCCACTCTTGATACTCTTGCTCTGATGTCAGAAAAAATCTCTGACTTTATTGAGTATTGGATTGGATTGGAAAATATGAGGGCACTCTATAAAGCTCACTTAGCAAAGACTGTCAACACAACATCTTCAATAAGCTATAACAGGGAGCTTTATAAATTGTTCATCGATGTATTAGAAAGAGGGGTCCGACAGGGAGAGCTAAGAGAAGACATCCCTGTTGATTCTCTATCAAAACACTTGATTCTGGCCATTAGGGGCATTACCTTTGAATGGTGTATCAGGCACCCGGATTTTGATTTGAAGGAGCAGGTTCTGAATCACTTCAAAATACTGCTGTACGGCTTGAAACGGTGAATATGTACAACAAACAGCACCGAAAAATGCACTTTTCCAGCCCGTTTTTTGCTCATTTTTTGTTCCAAAACACAACATATAGTGGTTGACCCGCCTCATTTGCCCTTAGAACCACAATGCGTCATCATTATTATACACTCAACATGGCTCGACCGTATGTTTTTAATTACAACAACTGCACATTTTCAACCTATCGGTTTGGTAGATACAGTCCACACTTTTTACCTGTTCGGTAGATGCAGTCCACCGAATTTGCACGCCCGGTAGATATAGTCATGGGTTAGTAATAACCTTCCAAGGATTTACTGATATCGTTCCATTAAGGGAAGCATCACCATCTAATGTTTTTTACTACACTTACAGTAAAGCAAATAAAATTTCTTTTTCTAAACCGTATTTTTAAGTTGTCTCATTCTTTTTTCATCTATTGCCAAAAGATCTAATCTTTCTTTGGTATCATCAAATCCACTAAATTCTTTTTGTATAATAAGCAACCTTTCCCCAAGAATATCTGTATTCTTACATATCCACTCTTGAAGATGCTTTCTCTCCTTGAATTCTAACTCTTGGAATGTTTTCTTGCTAATTGATATTGCTTCGTTCTTTTTCTTATCTATCAGAAACATAATAACCCTCCTCCTAAACCTCTATCACATAATACTTGCTATTATCGTAAACTGATCTCCAGGAAAACTCATATCTACCTTTTAGGGCTATAAATTCTTTCTCTTTTAAAGGTCCTGTTGGTTTAAATATTTGACCATAAATCGCATATTCTTCTCGGAAGTATCTATAAATCCCTTGGTTGTTTCGCCCTTCGTAAAAGGGCCTATCTGATACAAGGGTAACAACAGCTGTTTTATTAAATCCCCTACATTTGAGTTCTTCCATGAATTTTATATCCTTCACGAATGAATACATCTGCTCTGGATGCTGTCCGTTAAGCGGGTGCTTTAATTCAATAGCATATTTCTCCGATTTATCTTCATTAAATATGGCAATATCAATCTCTTTTTTGATTGTTTTGTTGTCCTGTGTAAAATATGAAACGTTCCTTTCAAATTGAATTCGATATCCCTGTAGCTTTGTTCGTAGAAATATTCCCAGCTCATGCTGTAGGCTAAACTCGTTATATATTTCAATATTATTGGACTGTACATACAAGAAAAAGTCATCTACTAATTGCCTTAAATTAAGCAATTCCCATCACCCCTATACACACTTATAGAATTCATAGTTCTTACCAACATAAAAATTTGTACTGCTACTTTATAATTTCTCATATCTCTGTTGGTTGGATGATGTCTTTTCAATAGCTTTTAGATTGCCTTCTGTCTTATTCACCCAATTAAGAAAAAGCGTCCCCAAAAGAAGCCGGTCCTTTCTCGGTATCCTATTCCACACATATCCTTTGAACAGATCTTTAACAAGAAAGACTTCACCTTCATTCAGCTTTTCGGTTTCGCTAATTGCTTCTTCTAATAGTTCATTAACATCACTCATAATTGCCAACTCCTTATAAATAACAATATCAACAACATTGTTAATAACATTATACATTCGCACATGCCTTTAGTCAATATAAAAAGGGGAAAACCAGCAATCAAGTGGATTTATCTCCTGATTGCCGGTCTGTCTCCAAGTTACGTTTATACTTCTACTTCAATGCCTGATTTAAACCTCACAACAACGTTGTTTTCAAATATAGTTGTTTTCTCAACTAAGAGCCTTACCAACTCTTCATCATAATTAAGGCTCTGGTCGGCGTGTTTTTCTATAAAACCCATCATCTCTGTAATTCGTTCTTTCTCACCTTGGCTTTCCGCCTCCGCCGTAAGGATGGCTTGCTTTCTTTCGCTAAGGTTCTGTATTTCATCAGCAAGTTTTTCATAGTCCTTGCCAGAATTAGCGTAGCTGATGAGTTCCACCTGTTTCTCTTCCATTTGCTTGTCAATGTTGGCAATAGCCTGTTCATTGCTCTCGCAGACCACTGATTCTATATTCTCTCGCAAAACTGCAATCATCGATTCGCCACCGCCAAGAACTAGGTTAAATGCCTCTGCCACTGCGGCATGGAGGTCTTCCTCCGAAATTGTCCTTGATGTGCAACCTTTAGGTCCCTCTTCCAATCGTGTAACGCATCTCCATACAGTAGACTTCTTGCCACGGTTGTTCCAATAAGTCCGTCTATATATGTCTCCACAATCACTGCAAAAGGTGATGGAGGATAATGCATACTTACTGCTATATGTCCTTCTCTTTCCGTCTTTGCCTTTAAACAAAAGACTCCTGCGTTTCATTTCTTCTTGTACCTGCAGATATAGTTCCCTTGGAATGATAGCCTCGTGATTATTTTCGACATAATACTGGGGAACGATGCCTTCATTCTTAACACGCTTTTTTGTTAGGAAATCCACCGTATATGTTTTCTGTAACAGCGCATCTCCCATGTATTTTTCGTTCTGCAGTATCTTTTGGACTGTTTCCGGTCTCCATTTCGGATTGCCCGCCGCCGTATAAATGCCGTCTTTCATCAAACCCTTACAAATACCAGCAAGACTCTCACCCTCAAGGTACTCTCTGAAAATTCGCTTTACAACCTTAGCTCCCTTTGGCTCAATAATAAGGTTTCCGTCCTCGTCCTTTGTATATCCTAGAAAGCGGTTATGGTTGACCTGCACCTTGCCTTGTTGATATCTGTACTGAAGCCCCAGCTTAACATTTTGTGAAAGTGACTGGCTTTCCTGTTGTGCTAAGGATGCCATAATGGTAAGGAGCACCTCACCCTTAGCATCCATTGTATTTATATTTTCCTTCTCAAAATAAACGGGGATGTTCTTTGCTTTTAAGTCACGGATATACTTAAGGCAACCCAAGGTATTACGGGCAAATCGGCTGATGGACTTGGTAATAATCATGTCAATGTTGCCCGCCATGCATTCATCTATCATACGGTTAAACTCATCACGCTTTTTCGTGTTTGTGCCTGAGATACCATCATCACCTTGTGTCAAGTAGGGACTTAAAAAAATATAAAATATTTATCTGAAACTGTCTGTTGGATGCTGATTATCTCAAATTTAAGTGTAGCTTGACATGAGGGGGCGGAGGGTAACATTTCCTTCTCAATATAAAAGGGCGACTGTCGCAGACCAAAGTCTGTGTACCGCCGCCCTTTTCTTCATGCCCAACAGGAAATCAAAACTGGTTATTTCTGTCCTCGTTCTTCTTCTTTGTCGCAGAACATCCAATCAATGTGAATGGACTTATCACTATAGATATAAATACAATTCACAAAATCAACCACCATCTGCCGGGTAAGGGTGTCCGTCTGCAAATATTGCAGGAGCTTTGGTTCCCCTTGCTTGGCGGCAGCCAATTTGCCTTGCAGCTCCACCAGCTCAATTTCTAACCGGTTTGTCAGCCGTTCCATATCGGCCTGTTCCCGTGACAGTTTTTCACGCTGGTGCCGGTATTGCTCTCTGCTGATCTTTTCTTCTGCCATGGCGTCGTATAATTCGGCTTTTTGCTCGGCAATCCCTTTGCAAGAGGAGTCATAGACGGCAATCTGCTTTTGCAGCTTGGCCATGCGGTCACTGTTTCCTGCCTTCAGCAGCAGATTCTTTTCATCAAACAGAACCCTGATGTAAGCATGAATTGCAGACAAAACAATCCCTGCAATCTCATGTTCCTTGATATTTCCTTTCATACAGCCATAGCTGGATGTTTTATTTTTTGTGTTGCAGATAAATTGGGGCGTCGGTTTTAATCGCCGGGACATTGTATAACCGCAATGCCCACAACGTATTCTGCCGGTAAACAGATGAATCGCAAATGGCAAGCTATCCTTTTCCACAAACTCCGCTAAATTGTCCTGTGCAGCCTGAAACTCCTCTGCTGTTACAAGCGGT
>JAQVBQ010000147.1 GCA_028690215.1 Bacteroidales bacterium
TTATAAGCAATTCAGATCCGAAAAATATCGATGAAAAAGATACCTTTTTTGACGAGCTATATGGTAGATACAATATTTCAAGGGTAACTGCTAAACGCATGATTAACTGCAATGGAGAAAGCAGAGGTAATGTAAGGGAGTTACTAATTTCGAATGGTTCTGTTAACTAAGAATGAGAAAAAAGAGACTTGAAATGCAAACTGGTAAAGGAAAATTAAAAAACCATCACCTGTTTGGATGAAAGTAAGGTAACACGAAGGAAAATCGAAAGCAAGTGCGCTGTGGAAAGAAAAACAGACACAGCAAACAAACCGGTGAGAACCGGTAAAGTGAACCTTGAGAATTGAATATTACTTAAGCTACTAAAAACCAGCTGTCCCTACTTCGTTTTGACGAGTCATGCCCAGCCACTTGAGCTGGGGTTAGGTTGTCCAGAGACGAATGGGGCCGCAGGAAGTTGTAAAAGTAGATAAATGTTGCTAGCAAGCGATTGGCGCTGTCAAAGGAACCAAAACCACGTTTCTGCTTATACCAGGCTTTAAGCTGACCGTTGAACGCTTCGATGAGGTTGTTGGAAATGACATCGTGGAAGTCTTCAACCTGGATATGATTGGCCTTAGAGAAAAATAGTTTAACCGGCTGCTTATAAGCAAAATACCGGTCAGAAACAATCGCTGACCTAGGCGCTCCAAACTTATCTTTGCAGCTCTTAACCAGGCTAAAGGCACTGTCGGAATTGCGATAAGGCGAAAGGTTAAAGTCGAGAACGAAACGTGTTTCAGAATCGATGGCCAGCCACAGATAGTAGTCTTTACCATTGATCTTGACATAGGTTTCATCGAAGTGCCACTCGTCAGAGTCAGACAGATTGACCTTTTCCAAGAAGTTGCTTTGCAGGTGCTGGAAGACAGGTGTAAAGCGCTTGATCCACTTTGAAATGGTGACATGGGAAACATGAACCTGATGAACAGACGAAAGCAGCTGAGACGCCTTGCGCATGGTGACATTGGCCATGAAGAAGTAGTTGAGAGCCGCAATGACAATATGAAGGGGATGTCTCATCCGCTTCATGGAAAAAGAATGTGTCATTAATGCTGAAGAAGGTGGTTTGATGTTGATCAGTTTAGGAACAAAGAATGAGTGATAGCAGGATTTATCACCACAACGGTAGTTTGAGTAATACGTATAGTCGTGATGCAGAAACGAAGCTTTACCACACTTGGGACAGCTTGGATATTTTCTCTTACCGGGCCGATGTCTGGTTAAGGGTTTGTCTGGAGCAAACTGCCTTTTACAAACAAGGCAACGATATTTCTGAAAACCTTGCTGATCTTTACCAAAATAGTGAAGTTTCTTCGAATGGCACCGCGGACATACGACGTTTGATGGTATAATTTTCATGAGACTTGATTCCGTCCTTTCTGGGAGGTAATGGCTTTGTTGTGATTCCATTGTACCAGAGGCGTTTCAAGTCTCTTTTTAAGTTTTAAGTTAACAGACCAGAATATCTAATCAGGAGATAATGATGAGAACGATTGTTTTAAATGCCAGTCCACGAAAAAATTGGAACACAGCTCAATTGCTCAAATCTGCAATGGCGGGCGCAGTATCTACTGGAGCAGAGGTTGAATATATTAATTTGTATGACTTGAATTTTACAGGCTGCAGAAGTTGTATGCTATGTAAAAGAAAAGATGTGACGCGGTGTCACTGCTACTGGAAAGATGACATTTCACCTGTAATAGATAAGGTTTTTTCGGCAGATACACTTTTGATTGGAACACCAATCTATCTGGGCAGGCCCACTAGTCAATATTTTGCTTTCTTAGAACGATTGCATTTTTGTGCTCTTTCCTACGATGACTATAGTAACTATTTTAAAGGAAAGGTCAACGTCGGAATGTTTTTGACAATGAATGCTACGAAAGAGTTCTATGAAAAATTGTATAAGGAACAATTTGAAACCCATGCAAATGAACTAAAGGCTCTAAATGGAGAGGTGTGCCTATATCCAGTTTATAACACGCTTCAGGTAAAAGACTATTCAAAATATGATATGAGCAGTTTTAGCGAGGAAGAAAAGAAAAGCGTTCATGAAATGTGTTTTCCGTCAGATTTGGATGGTGCATATGAACTGGGAGCTCGATTAAGTCAATGATTTTTATTTGATAACAGGAAAAGCCGAGTCTAATTGTAATTCCAGTTTTTGAGTCAGCCGATCATCCTATATCCGCCAGAGATTAGAAAACTGATCTACACAACCAATCGGATTGAAAATTTCAATCGCGGCTTGAGAAAAGTCACGAAAGCCAAGGCCGCTTACCCTTCGGATATAGCTCTTCTAAAATCCCTATACCTGGCGATTAGGGATATTACTGGAAAGTGGGGCGTAATCCATGGTTGGAAAAGCATGTTTGGCCAATTAATGATTATCTTTTCTGATAGAATCCAGCCTGAAGATTATAGATAAAAAACAGTCGATTCCGGACCTCTTTACAGATCTTAGAATCGACTGCTATACTTTTTGTGATTGGACGGGTTACTAGTATGACAACTGATTTAGGCAGTCCCGTCAGACCGATTAGATTACTACTGAGGGATACACAAAATTCCTTACACAACCTATTTTGACACTACCAGAAGTACTTTTAGTGAATGTTCTGGTAGCGACCAGCCACCAATATTCAATATATCAAATACTTAGTTCCAGCATCTCCTCCACCACATTAATCTGTTCAACATTCAA
>JAQVBQ010000148.1 GCA_028690215.1 Bacteroidales bacterium
AGTGCAGGTCCTACCGGAGGTGAGGGATTAGCTGCGCCGCCTTTAATCTGCAATTTAATGAGAGCGGCAACTTCTTTAGCCATAATGTTTGATTATTTATTCTTTAACTACTTGAACAAAATTCAACTCTAAAAGAGTCTTTCTTCCAAAAATTTTCACCATAACCTTAAGTTTCTTCTTGTCCTCGATAATCTCTTCGACAGTTCCGTCGAAACCGTTGAAAGGACCATCAATAACCTTAACTGGTTCTCCTACGATAAATGGTGTGATATTTTCCTCCTCCATATCTGCAAGTTCGTCTACACGACCCAGGATACGGTTCACCTCGGACATTCTCAATGGAACGGGTTCTTTGTCCTTACCGGCCTTCTCTGAGAGAAATCCGGAAACATGAGGAAGATTTCTGATAATGTGCTGAATCTCCCCGGTAAGAGCAGCTTCAATGAGAATATAGCCAGGATAGAAAATTCTCTCCATGCTGACCTTCTTGCCATTTTTTACCTGATAGATCTTCTCGGTCGGGATAAGAACCTGCGATACATAGTCTGTGAGGCCCAATCTCTTGATCTCATTTTCTATGTACTCTTTGGCTTTCTTTTCCTTACCGCCGGCAGCCCTTACTACATACCACTTTTTGGAAATTTCACCCATAAGATTAGTACAGCAAGTTGTAAATAAAAGTCATGATGTTTCTGAACGCAAAATCCATCGCAAAGATTACAACTGCAAAAATTGCTGAAGCGACCATTACAACGATAGCGGAACTCTGGAGCTGAGACCACGAAGGCCAGCTAACCTTTTTCACAAGTTCTGTGTACGATTCCTGAAAGTACAACTTAATTTTGTTCATCTTATAATGATTGTCGGCCGAAACAATGGAAGCATATTGCCTCAACCGGATTATTACTACCGGGTCGTAACCCCCGGTATTGCAGGGGCAGAGCGATTCGAACGCCCATCAACGGTTTTGGAGACCGCTATTCTACCCTTGAACTATGCCCCTAAATATAAAGTTAGCCACCAAGGGTAGGTGACTAACTTTGTATGTTGTAATTAGTCGATAATCTCGGTTACCTGACCTGCACCAACTGTACGGCCACCTTCGCGGATAGCGAACTGGAGACCCTGGTTGATAGCAACTGGGTAGATGAGCTCAACTGTAATAGTTACGTTATCACCCGGCATTACCATCTCTGTTCCTTCAGGAAGAAGAATCTCACCTGTGATATCCATAGTACGGATAAAGAACTGAGGACGATATTTGTTGTGGAAAGGAGTGTGACGGCCACCCTCGTCTTTCTTAAGAACGTAGATCTCAGCCTTGAACCTCTTATGAGGAGTGATAGTACCCGGTTTAGCAATAACCTGGCCTCTCTTAATCTCTTTCTTGTCGATACCGCGGAGAAGAAGACCAACGTTGTCACCAGCCTCACCTCTGTCAAGAATCTTACGGAACATCTCAACACCTGTAACAACTGATTTCTTAGGCTCTTCACCAAGACCGATAATCTGGATCTCCTCACCTGTCTTGATAACACCTGTCTCAATACGGCCTGTAGCAACTGTACCACGACCTGTGATTGAGAATACATCCTCAACTGGCATAAGGAAAGGTTTGTCTATATCTCTTGGAGGAAGTGGAATGTACTCATCAACTGCGTTCATAAGTTCCATAACCTTATCTTCCCATTGTGGATCACCGTTAAGAGCTCCCAAAGCAGAACCACGGATAACAGGAGCGTTATCACCGTCATATTTGTAGAATGTGAGAAGCTCACGAACTTCCATCTCAACGAGGTCGATCATTTCAGGATCGTCTACGATATCGACTTTGTTCAGGAATACAACGATTCTAGGAACGTTTACCTGACGAGCAAGAAGAATGTGCTCACGTGTCTGAGGCATAGGACCGTCAGTAGCAGCAACAACTATGATAGCACCGTCCATCTGGGCAGCACCTGTAACCATGTTCTTAACGTAGTCAGCGTGACCCGGGCAGTCAACGTGTGCGTAGTGGCGTTTTTCTGTCTGATACTCAATGTGTGCAGTATTGATAGTTATACCACGCTCTTTTTCCTCAGGTGCGTTGTCGATAGAGTCAAATGAACGTACCTCAGAGAGGCCTTTACGTGCCAACACTGTGGTAATAGCTGCAGTAAGAGTGGTTTTACCATGGTCAACGTGACCGATGGTTCCAATGTTTACGTGCGGCTTGTCTCTTTTAAAAGCTTCTTTTGCCATAATAGTAAATTTTAAATTATAATGAAATATTTACACACTTGTAGAGCCGGTGATGGGAATTGAACCCATGACCTCTTCCTTACCAAGGAAGCGCTCTACCTCTGAGCTACACTGGCTTACTTAGAGCGGAAGACGAGGTTCGAACCCGCGACCCTCAGCTTGGAAGGCTGATGCTCTACCGACTGAGCTACTTCCGCAATAAAAAAACGTGGGGAGAGCAGGATTCGAACCTACGAAGGCGTACGCCAGCAGATTTACAGTCTGCCCCAGTTGGCCACTTTGGTATCTCCCCAAGATTCAATTTGTTCAAAAAACGTAGAGCCGATGGAGGGATTCGAACCCCCGACCAGCTGATTACAAATCAGCTGCTCTGGCCAACTGAGCTACATCGGCATGCTTGTTATTGCTCTTCCCTTTTTGTTTTAGGGACTGCAAAGATATAGGTTTTTGATTAAACTCCAAAAAAATTTTAGACAAAAATCATTAAACCTATTCTATATGC
>JAQVBQ010000054.1 GCA_028690215.1 Bacteroidales bacterium
TACTTTTTCTGATTTTATAATTCGGATAGCTGAATTCACCCTTGTTCTTGTGCCACCTGTGTCTTTATCGTAATACCCGTGTTGGTTTGAATGGTATTCATCTATTAACTTGCTTTTTAGTATCTTATCATCAAGTTCTTTAATCCTTGTTAACAAATCAGCCATGTTTAATCCTAAAAAGGACTGACCCGCAGATTTTATATCATCATTAATTTTTTCAATGCTCCTATGTTCTTTTTCCATCTTTTACACCTCCACCTTTCCTTAATTATAGCATGGAAAAGTGCAGCCGGCGTATGATTTTAAAGAATCAAAAGATGGCTGCAAATCAAAATATTAATAAACCCCTTTCATCATAAACAGAAGAACTCGTACCTCCGCCACAACGAATTGCACGGTCAAGTGCCATAATAGTTGCTACGGCACCGTCAATTTTCTCAGTTGACTTTTCCTTGTCTGCCTTGATATTTCCAGCAGGATCAGTTCGTATATAGATGTTATCCATCATCCAACGAAGAATTGGATGCCCACCGTGGGCAATCTTTTGTTCCAAGGTTAGTTTCATCAGTTCTTTGGTCGGCGGAGACATATCTTTAAAACCTTGACCGAACGGAACTACAGTGAAACCAAGGTTTTCAAGATTCTGCGTCATTTGCACAGCACCCCATCGGTCGAAGGCAATTTCTCTAATGTTATATTTTGTACCAAGCTCCTCAATAAAAGTTTCAATGAAACCGTAATGCACCACATTGCCTTCAGTAGTTTTAAGAAACCCTTGCTTTTTCCATACATCGTAATTTACATGGTCACGCCGAACACGTAAATCGATGTTATCCTCCGGTATCCAGAAGAACGGCATAACAGTGTATTTATCATCCTCATCCAATGGCGGAAAGACCAGCACGAAAGCTGTAATATCCGTACTGCTCGATAGGTCAAGACCTCCGTAGCAAACTCGCCCATGTAGTGATTCCGGGTTAACGGCAAATGCACAGGCATCCCATTTTTCCATAGGCATCCAACGCACTGCCTGTTTGACCCATTGATTGAGCCTAAGTTGCCTAAAACTGTTCTCTTCAGCAGGATTCTGTCTTGCTGATTCAAAGGCAGCTTTAACTTTATCCATGCTGACCGTGATTCCCAGCGATGGGTTTGCTTTCTTCCACACCTTTGGATCAGTCCAGTCATCCTCTAAAGCAGCACCATATATTACAGGGTAGAAAGTAGGATCATTTTTTCTTCCATCTATGATATCCAAAGCCTTCTGATGTACTTCCCAGCAGATACTATTCTGATTGTCTCCAGCAGTGGTTATAAGAAAATACAGTGGCTGCATTCTTGCATCACCACTGCCTTTGGTCATAACATCGAAGAGCTTTCTGTTCGGTTGGGTGTGAAGTTCGTCAAACACCACACCGTGGGTATTGAAACCATGCTTGTTGCTGACATCGGCTGACAGCACTTGATAAATACTGCCCGTCGGTTGATAGATGAGTCGCTTTGTAGAGTCAAGAATCTTCACTCGTTTTGCTAAAGCCGGACACATCCGCACCATATCCGCCGCAACATTAAAAACGATAGATGCCTGGTTGCGGTCAGCAGCACAGCCGTAAACCTCGGCACGTTCCTCATTATCTCCGCAGGTGAGCAACAGGGCAACAGCCGCCGCAAGCTCACTTTTTCCCATCTTCTTTGGTATTTCTACATAAGCAGTATTGAACTGCCGATAACCGTTCGGCTTTAGAATTCCGAATACATCACGGATAATCCGTTCTTGCCAGTCTATTAGTTCAAAAGGCTTACCCGCCCATGTGCCTTTAGTATGGGAGAGAGCCTCGATAAAGGCTACGGCATAATCAGCGGTGGACTTATCGTAGACAGAATCAGCCGCCTTAAACAGTGTTGGTGTGTATTTCTTGAGTTTTCGTATATCCGCCGCCTCCTTTTGCACACAAAAAAGTGTCTTCGACACATCAACTCCCCTAGCCCCTCATTCATGAGGGGAATTAGGGGTTTCTTTTTGTGTCACTTTGGTTCATAATAGTCTTATGAATATATTACAAGAGATTTTTCGAGACCATTATGAAGAAATGTTATATATTTTACATCCTCGTCAGTCTGTTATTGAAAACGTTGAAAGGATGATTAATTGCGGTGACCCTTCTTTTGGCGGTGCCATGTATGGGTGTACGGAATGTGGTAATCTAAAGTTTGTTCCTTTTCGCTGCCATAGCCGTTTCTGTCCTACTTGCGGCAACATGTATTCCATTGATCGCACTACCTCCATGTCTTTTAAATTAATTAATTGTTCCCATAGGCACTGTGTCTTTACTATTCCTGAAGATCTTCGTCATTTTTTCCTTGAAGACCGTTCCTTGTTAAACTGCCTTTTCTCCGCCGTGAGAAGTGTCGTTCTTCTTATGTTTCAAAAAATCAATAAATCCGAATCCTTTACTCCCGGTTTCATTTGTGTGCTTCATACCTTTGGTCGTCCTCTAGAATGGAATCCACATATCCATTGCCTTATTTCAGAAGGTGGTACTGGCAATAACATCCCTTGGCGTAAGGTGACTCATTTCAACTTCACCTTCCTACGTAATGCCTTCTGTACTGCTCTTCTAAATGAAATGCATACACATATTGGGGCTTCTTTTAAAAAGACTAAATCCTTAATCTACAAGCAGTGTAAAGAAGGTTTTTATGTTTATGCAAAACCCAAAAAGTGTGAACCTAATACCGTAGCTAAATACGTTGGCAGATATCTTGGCAGACCAGTCATCGCCACTTCACGCATCGATGACTATGATGGTGAATTCGTCACTTTTCACTATAACCGTCATGAGGATGATGTCCTTGTCACCGAGAAAATTCCTGCTCTCGAGTTTATCGGCAGGCTTATTCAGCATATCCCAGAAAAGCACTTTAAAATGATTCGCTATTATGGCATCTATGCAAGACACTTGGAAAAAGATAAAAAGCTTTTCCGAGCCATTTCTAGAGAAAAGCACAAAATCCTTCTGTCACTTAATAGATGGCGAGAATCTATTCTTCGTTCATTTGGATATGACCCTCTCAAGTGCCATTGCTGTGGCAAAACTATGATATTTATGGAGCTTTACTTTAAGCACAAACGTGTTCCGCTAGATGAACTATATGAAAAGGTAATGAAAAAATATAGGTCCCCTTCATAGTATTTTATTTTACATATCAGCCTCATTGCGATAAAATATGGTATATAATAAATACCATAAGCGGAGGCAAGTAACCATGGATATCAGCAAACAAACAGCGGAACTAAGAAAAAAATATATCTCAAACCCTCCAGAAGGCATGTCGCCTGATGATATCAGAAAAATGAGTGACAACGACCTTTTGGATATGCACTATTTTTTAACCGAAGATGATTTTGATGACGACGAAGAGTTTGGAGAAGGTTTTTATATTTTTTAATCCTTACTCTTTATCGTCTATTTGACATGCCCAATTTCCATTGGCATGTTTTTTTCTTTTACTCTCAAAATTGAGAACTTTCCTATAAGATAAAAATAGACCTGCATCACGCAAGCCTTCAAATCTATCTGTACGAGAAACAGAGCCATTTTTGGCACTGTTCCTAATTGGTTTAAGCTATTTAATTCTCTTCGCCAGTCAAAATGAATCGGGAATAGGCACCAGTGTTATCCGAAAGGTAAACAAGCAGCTCACTAAACCCTTCTCGTAGAGCAATTTCCTGCACCTTCCTCACATCAAACATATTAGTTTCACCTGTATCACGGATGGCAAGTATCTGTTCCTTTACTTTCTTATCCATTTTCAACCTCCTTTGAATCCTCTACAGCCTGTTTTAGAATGCTGATATCGAATTCCGCACTCTTATAACCCTCTAAGATAACGCTGTAGTAATAGCAACTCGGAGTGCCAAGTGGTCTGCCATCGTTCATGATGTACACCATAGTTTCTACGTTTCTTTTTCCAAGTTTCACTTTGACTATTTCTTTTCGGTATAGGAACGGGAAACCCTCGTAGCGGTCAAGTGCCGCTTCATCAGTGGGGGTAATCTCCCACAGAAGGCATGGCACTGTCTTGCCCTTTAAAGGCTCCACGGTTGCCACAGAGCCGCCGTGTCCGCCTCGAAACAATAACTGGTAGTCCTTTAAAACAACCGGCCCAACCGGCTTAGCTGTGGGGCAACGGTGCGCCATTTGCTCAAGGTTAAGGTTTGAGCCATAGGCAAGATAAAATGTTTTATTCATAGTCTTTGTCCTCCTTATTTTTGCAAGGCAACCGCTCAGGCTGCCCGAAACCGCCAAGCTGCCGAGCCGTCCAAGTGGGTGGTTAAATGTTCACGGCAGTTTGCGAATTCCTCGCCGATAAAACCGATGCGGTTGAGGTAGGTTCGCATTGCAAACTTTTCATTCTCGACCTGCGGTTTCTTTGCAGAGGCACACTTTTGTGTCAGTGCTTGGTTGTTCAGTGCAAGGGCGAGAACAATGTAGCTTCTAATCTTGCCTGCGTGAAGTTCGCTGTTAAATCCTCTGAGTTCGACCGTGTGATTTCCGTTGAAAAAGCTGTGCAGGTTAAGAAAATGGTATCGGCTTGAATGGTAATGTCGATTGGTGCTTTCGCTGTAACCCTCATACCAAATGCTCTCAATCTGTGCCAATGTTTTTGGTTTCTTACGGTTGATTTTTTCCACCAGAATCTCATCCATCTTTTTGCAGTAACCCATTCGTGAAGGTGCTATCTCCAACGCCTTGTAAAAAAGGTCATTCTTGCTTGCGATGATATTTACAAAGTTTCGAATGCTCCTTGCTGTGTGCTCTGCTCCGTCTAAGTGAATGTGTATTCCGCAGGAGTTGTTGGTGAAAGCTCCTGCCTTGCGTAAACTGCGTACCAGTTCCTGCAATGTTTCAATATCTCCTTCGTAGGTTAAGATAGGACTTACCAGTTCTACGCTGTATTCTTTGGTTGCTGCAACCTTCTGCCGTCCTTGTTTCTTCTGGCAAGAGATGCTACCGTCGCTCATAATCTTCCAAACCCGCCCGTCAGCGGTTGTAATCTTCTTGGTGTCGTAATAGTCGCCTGTGCTCACAAGCGTTCCGTTTAGGTATTCGGCTGCGACCTTAGCAGCGTCGTTTCTTGTTATTCCTGTGAACTCAATTTCAATTCCAAAATTCTTGCTTATCATTGATTCTTGCTCCTTTTAAAGTGTATTTGTCCCTTTCGGTATGTACATATATCACTCTAAAAGGAGTAAATAGCAAGACAATTATTCGATAAATACAGTCATTTTTTACACAATCTTACTCCGCTTTTTCAAGAGAAAAGTGTGCATATTACTCTTCGATTCTCCTGCACAAATCCTCTCCGTAAACCACATTTAAAGAGGAACCATTCTCCCAGCGAACCATAATACTACCTGTGTCATCTACTCCAGTGACAATTCCTTTCGTTCCCATAGGAGGTGCTTGAAAATCGTCCATACGAACAAGTTCTACTCGGCAGCCCACTGGGTATTGCTTGCGGATACGTTCCACAGTTTCTCTTGAAGGAAAGTTATTCATCAGTCATTACCTCCTCAGCTTTAGCCGGAGCACCATTTTTAAAGGCACTGTTGCCAGATAAGTTCTTTAGCAGGATTTTGCGTTCCGCTTTGTATTCGGAGCCTACGAAACCGAGTCGGACGAGAAAACAACGAAAAGCGTACTTCTCATTTTCTACTTGCTTTTCGGTAGCGTTGACTCTCTGCTGCGTTTTTGCCATCTCAAAGAGTGCAGTCACAAAATGGGTGTAAGCTTTCACCTCATCCGAAGTAAGTTCTCCTTGAAACCAAGGAAAACTGATAGTTTCTTCGTTTGTTATTATAGGGATGCAATCAGTATTTAAAGCCTTTTTTATTAAGGACGCTTTGCTCTCTACTAATCGCTTGAGGTTTTCAAGAGCCATATCTGTGAAAGACGACCTTGGCAAATCAATGGTCAAACGGTTAGTTTCCACCTCGTTACTTTGCTCAGGTTCTACATATACGGGTGGCTCCTCATAATCATGGTAAGGGCTGACCCTTCCGCCAAGAGTTGCTTCGTAAGGAATTTGGATATCCTCCGGCACTGGTTCTGGTTCTGGAAGTGGAGTATCATATTCTTCTGTAATTGCTTTGAAGTCATGCAATCCCTGAAGGTCAGCAACCAAGTTGGGATTGTCCTCACCCTCGAGCATTCCATTCTTATCGATGTGGTAGCCTCCTACTTTGTAAGCAAAGGTAGGTGCACCAAGGTATATCGCCGGATCATTTAGTTCCAGGCTGATAGCTCCTACCAGCGATTTTCGTTTTGGACCTGTAATGTTATAATTTATCTTCATTTTTCATACCGCCTTTCATTTTTCGGTACTACATATATCACTCTGAACGCTGTAAATAGCAAGTAATTTCGAGCATTTTATGTAGAGAATAATGTTCTTTTATTCGGCGGTATCTTGTATGGAAAACACAATGCCCGACAAAACAAAATATACACACGGAAGTGCCACTCCATTGCCCCACATCTTATATTCTGCAGAATCAGAATGTGGATCTTTAAGCCACTTAGATATCTGCTTTAAGGTTTTTGGCTTAGTTGAACTTCCCGTAACCTTACGGTGAGTTTCAAATATGTTATACCAAGTGCGTAAGTCATCCATTGTTGGATTTTCTGTTGCAAGATTACTGCACCACCAATCCGGGAAACCTTGAAGTCTTGCACATTCGGTCGGAGTTAATCTTCTGACCGTGTATAGGGTGCCGTCTGTATCATTAATAAGCGGAGGGTCTTTGTAGTCAGTAGCAACTAGCGTATTTGCTAGTTCTTCTTCAGCGGCAGTAAAAAATGATGCCTTGCTTGAAGAGTAGGTAGGAGTCGCCACAGCACTTGGCCCTTGTGCATTTAGTGTCGATGATATTCCGTCTTCTGTAATCCCAAGATTTCTGGCATAATTTTGACCACAGTTGAAAGATTCTCTATCAATAGCGAAAACAACAGCGTGCTTATCTACAGTATTTAATGTAAAACTTATATTTTCATTAACCCCGTCACCTTGTGGACCGTTCTTATCTTTTCTTCCAATCATGGAGCCTTGCAGCGCATAACTTTCTACAATAGCAATACCACCTTGATTGCAGGAAGGATTTCCTCCATTTCCATCAATGGTTCGTGAAGTATCGGCCTCATATACTCCGCTGTTGGGATTAGATGATTTCATGGCATTGCTGTCTTTAGAGCAGATACCATAAGCTTTCGGGACAAATAACGTCTGGTCATTATTGCAGGATAGTGTTGCCGATTTATTATTCTGGATAAGAGCACCTTTGCCACCGCCCTCACAGCCACATCGGATTTTAAGAGTTTTAGGTGTATCACCAACCACAAAAGGCTGATTATTACCGCCTGTTCCATAAGTAGCAGATATTGTTGGTGCCACATCAATCGGTCCCGTGAAGCGAGTATCTCTTCCGTGATTATCAAATACCGCCGCATCCATAACACAAGGTGGATGATGAGCCTCAGCTCGAAGAGTGCAAGTGACATCTTCCGTGATATCCATCCGATTGCCACCTTGGTCATTTAAGATCACACTGCTTGTGCCTGTTTCTCTAATGCCGTTTTCAAAACAACCGGCAGTTCCTTGCCACGAGCGGAAGCTCTCCTTAGAATACCCAGACAAGCCTTCTGACTTAAATAGTATTTCTCCGGCACTCCCACCTGCAAAATCTGCGACAAGGAAGATGCGTTTTCTTCGTTGGGGAACTCCCCAGTATTGAGCATCAAGCACTCGCCAGGCAATGGAGAAATCATCTCCCACGATATTTCCTGCTTGCCTCCATTTATCAGCTTTAGGAACTGATAAGGTTTCATCTTTGATGTGACAGATGCTTTCAAGGACACATCTGAAGTCCTCTCCTTTGTTTGAGGAGAAAGCACCCGGCACGTTTTCCCAGACGATGTATCTTGGATATTTACCATCTGTTGCACACCTCATTTCTTTTACAATTCGAATGGCATCATAAAAAAGACTTGAACGCTCTCCGTCCAAGCCATCACGCTTACCCGCCACAGACATATCCTGACAAGGTGAGCCAAATGTAATTATATCAACCGGTTCTATCTTGCCGCCATCCAGGCAAGAGACATCACCGTAGTGTTTCATAAAAGGCAGCCTTTTTGTTGTAACCCGTAAAGGAAACGGCTCAATTTCGGATGCCCATAACGGCTCGATGCCACAGAGCAAACCGCCCAAGGGAAAGCCGCCACTGCCGTCAAAAAGCGAGCCAAGGGTCAGTTTACTCATCTTTAATCACCTCGCTGTAGAGTGTTTTGTTATTACATTTTTTAAGCACCCAATAGTATGAATGATATTTACGTGCATGTTTTTGATTTTGTTGCCATTTTGCTGTGATTCTGTTCTTTGATAGTAAAATAAAAAGATCAATAGGGTAGAAACCCAATTCAATTGCTGTATTATAAATAAAGCAGTGGCTAAAATACTGCTTACCACTGCTCACTTTATCTTGGCATTTGAAAATCAATATGCCTTCCGGTGTTAAAATCCTATAAAATTCCTCCATCGCATTTCTGTAAAACCTAAATAAAGCCAATTCACTATCATATACTCCAAAGCGCTTATTGATTACATTGCTATTATCAACCTTACTTAAGCTCCTTCCGGTAGTAGCAAGAAAGGGAGGATCAAATATGATGGTATTCAAACTGCAATCAGAAAGAGGGAGTTTTTCCGCATTAGCCTCTATAACTCCCTCAATTTGTGGATTTATATCAAATTTGTATCCCGTTTTTTCTATCCCTGTATCTTTATAAAAATATCCTTTAGAATAGGTTGGGTCGCAATCTATCCTGCCGCTTTTCGAGTGAAGTTCCAGTATGTTTTTAATTATTTCTTCCTGAGAATATGAAATACTTTTTATCATGACTGTATCTCTAATAGTTCTTTATAGGAAAACTTCTTATTATCTCTAATGCAAAACACACTGTCTTCGACTCCGACTTGCTCAATATATCTCTTTACTATGACATCACAATACTTTTCATCCAATTCAATGGTATAACATATCCTGTCCGTCTGCTCACAGGCAATAAGGGTAGACCCACTGCCGCCGAAAGGATCGAGTACGATACAATTTGACAAACTGCTATTTAAAATTGGATAGGCTACCAATGCTACCGGTTTCATGGTCGGATGGTCAGCATTTTTCTTTGGCTTTTCAAATTCCCATATAGTGGTCTGCTTTCTATCGGCATACCAGTTGTGCTTACCGGATTTCTTCCAACCGAAAAGAACCGGCTCATGCTGCCATTGATAAGGGGAGCGGCCAAGAACAAGTGACTGCTTTTTCCAAATGCAAGTACCGGAGAGATAGAAACCAGACTCTGCGAAAGCCTTTCTGAAATTTAAACCTTCAGTATCTGCATGAAATACATAAATAGAAGCATCCTTCGCCATTGCCGCTTCGGTATTCTTAAACGCCTCAAGCAGAAATTCGTAGAACGCTTCATTTCCCATATTGTCGTTCTTAATTTTACCCGCCGAACCTTCATAGTTGACGTTGTACGGAGGGTCGGTAACAACAAGATTTGCGAGTTTGCCATCCATCAGAACATTGAAAGTATCAGCCTTGGTGGAATCACCACAAACGAGCCTGTGCTGCCCAAGCATCCAAACATCTCCTTGCTTGGTGAGTGCAGGCTTTTGCAGTTCTGCATCTACATCGAAGTCATCTTCATGAATGCCATCCTTAAGTGAATCCTTAAACAATGCATCCAGTTCAGCAGGCTCAAATCCGGTGAGGGATACGTCAAAGTCAGCTCCTTGCAGATCAGCAATTAAAAGCATCAATTTGTCTTTATCCCAGTCACCGCTTATTTTATTAAGGGCGATATTGAGTGCCTTTTCTTTTTCCTCGTTCATTTCAATAACCACACACTCAACTTCCGTGATACCCATATCAAGTAGCACCTTCAAACGCTGATGTCCACCAACAACATGAGCTGTGGTTTTATTCCATATAACGGGTTCAACATAACCGAATTGTTCGATGGAGCGTTTCAGCTTTTCATATTCCGGGTCGCCTGGTTTCAAGTCTTTACGAGGATTATAGTCAGCCGGAATCAGCAACTCAGTTTTCAGTTTTTCTATCTGCATATATTTCAGCCGCCTTTCTTAAATTTGTGTACATATTGACATTCTCCCAGGGGAACAGACTGGAATTAAAATGTCCATAAACCGCCGTATCGGAATAGATTACATTTCTTAAGTGTAGTTTTTCGATGATTGCAGCAGGCCTTAGATTAAACACTTCTTGCACAATATCGGTAAGTTGGTCATCAGTGATTTTACCAGTACCAAAGGAAGTCACATCAACCGCCACAGGATTTGCCTTTCCTATGGCATAAGAAAGAGCGACCTCGCATTTCTCTGCAAGACCGCTCCAAATAATGTTCTTTGCAATGTACCGTGCCATGTAGGCACCACTTCGGTCAACCTTAGTCGGGTCCTTACCACAAAGGGCACCTCCACCGTGGGAAGTAAGGCCACCATAGGTATCGACCATAATTTTTCTGCCAGTCAATCCTGTGTCGGCAGCGGGACCACCTTCGACAAATCTGCCTGAGGGGTTGATAAGGATTTCGGTACCATCATCAAATGGGAAATCCTCAAAACACTGCCAAAGTACATTATTTCGGATATCCGAACTCAGTTCTTCCTGGGTTTTATCTTTATCATGCTGGACTGAAACTACAATCGTTTTTACACGTCTGGGTTTACCGTCCTCATATTCCACTGTTACCTGCGCCTTGCCATCTGGTAGAATTCCTTTAATAAGTTTTCCTTTACGGCAATCATCAATGCGCTTTACGATACGATGAGAAAGTACAAGTGGGAGGGGCAGGTTCTTACTGGTTTCATTTGTTGCGTAACCGTAAACCGTACCTTGGTCCCCAGCTCCTATAGAACCATACGGGTCAGCTATACCATTTCGAACTTCAAGTGCAGTATCTACACCCGCCGCAATATCTGCACTTTGATGATGTACGAACACAAATACTGTGAACTTCCATGGATTGTATCCGACCTCTCGAAGTACATTTTTTACGATGAAACGGATATCCACTTTACCGCTGCAGGTGATTTCGCCCGCTACGATAATTTTGCCTTTGGTAGCCATGACCTCACAAGCCACACGGGAAGCTTTATCTTTACGCATACAAGCATCCAGAATATTATCAGCAATGAGGTCACAAAGCTTATCTGGATGTCCAGCACAAACACTTTCAGCTGTTTTATAAGTAATCATATTTTTCTCCTATCTCATTTATTTTCCTCGTCTTGCCGTGAGCAGACGTTCCATTACATCATCCTGTGGATTGGCACCGCTATATTCACCGGTACAGTTTTCCTTCACAATCTGGAATATCTCCATCCACAGACGGTTGGTTTGGCTCATATAATTCTGACCCATTGCCACATAGGGACTTTGAATGGCATTACCCGTAGTAGGATGTTTTGCTAAAAAGCCATATTCTGTGACCGCTTCCTCACATTGAATCCAACGAGCCACGCTCATGGCATAGCGCTCCAACAACTGCGGCGATACGAGAGCAGCACACCCACGTTCGTTCAGCCACTGCCATATATTTCTGTAAATTTCACCTGCAACCAGTGCTTTTCCGTCTTTTTGTATAGCCTCGAGCATCTTATTTGGCTCGGGCATTTCAAGTCCTTTTAGGTCTGCTGTATCCTGAAATTCCATCACGGTCAGTTTTCTGCCTCCTGGATTGCCTTCGGCGATTTTGTCAGCCAGTGGTTTCTTTTTCGCCCCTGCACCGACACGAGCGCCACCTCGATTTGTACCGTCTTTTGCCATATAATCACCTCACTTTGCAGGGTTGGGGCTATTCCCTCGTTTGAAACCGCATTTTTTCACACGCTGCCCCACGCCGCTGTCCGCTTTAAAAAGTTTTAGAGATTTTACCGCCCCCACCGGTCACCGCTCTCGGCAGTAATCCTTGAGTGGCAGGATTTACAAAGAGCCATGAGATTACTCTTCTCGTTGCCTCCGCCTTTGGAGAGCGGGAGGATGTGGTGTACCTCTTCAGCTGGAGTGAGACTGCCTTGTTTCTCGCACTCCTCACAAAGAGGATGCGATTTGATGTAGCGGTCACGGATGCGTTTCCATGCACGACCGTATCTTTTATTGGAGACGGGATTACGTTCATATTGATTGTAATGTTTGTCCATTGCTTTTTGATGCTCGGCACAGTATTGCTCACGTTCAGCAAGCCGACCGCAGCCGGGATAAGCACAAGGACGCTTTGGTTTGTAGGGCATCATTTCACCTCGCTTTTGGGCATAGAAAAAGCCCTGCAGGA
>JAQVBQ010000149.1 GCA_028690215.1 Bacteroidales bacterium
CTGTTATTAAGTACACGATGTGTCCGTGCGTGCGCTGTGTAGCGACAGGGTCGCCGCACGCTGGCCTTGCCAGCTGCATTGCGCCCGTCGTTGCTGTCGTTGCGCCCGCAAACGGCCTGCTTTATATGCCATTCGACCGTAGGTGTAACTAGCAAATAAAAATCCACCAATTTTTCGCAAATAAAAATCACCAGTAAAAAACAATTTCACTCACTTATCCAATCAGGTAAGCGTCGCTTTATTACATAGCTTTAGCGGAGTGATAAAGCGACGCTTGTGTCATTTATTTTTGTTAGGGTGTAAATATATTCTTACGGTTTTCCATCCTATAACTCTGTCCTTCGAGCTTAATGACTTCACATCGATACAGGATTCTGTCTAATAGTGCAGTTGCCAGTACTTCATCATCCATCGATTCAGCCCACTGTTTGGGTGATTTATTGGTGGTAATGATCAGAGAACACTGTTCATGCAAATGATTAATCATATTAAAGAGCGCAACAGCTTCATTCTTTTTAATGGGGAAAAGCATGATATCATCAATGGCAATCAGATGTGCTTTGAGATAGCGGTTGTATAAAGACAAAGCAGGGGCTGTTATTTCTTTCATGCGCAACATGCCGACTAGGTCTTCCATAGTGGTAAAATAGGCTTTATACCCTTTAGAAACAGCATCATTAATCAATCCTGCGGCGATAAAGGATTTTCCTGTTCCACTAGGTCCCATAAGCACAAGGTTATAAACCTGTTCCACCCATAACATTTGTCGAAGTTCATTCATCTGCTTTTGAGAGATACTGGAAGACACCTTATAGTCATAATTGGCCAGGTCATGATGACGTGGCAGATTGGCCATTTTCATTCGCCGTTCAAGATCAGTACGTTTTCGTTGCATCACTTCCTGTTCCAATAAAGTGTGTGTAAATTCTAGATATCCGGGCTTGTCTATTTGGGCAGTATGTATGAGTGTTTCTGCCTGATTACGGATCATCGACAGGCGAAGGTAGTCGGCATTTTGTTTTATTTGTTTTATATGATCGATCATTGCATTATTTTTTGATAGGTGTTTATTTGACTGGTTTGAGGATGATAATCTACTTGTATCCTCTGTGTGCTTTTTATTTCTATTTGAGGCAATACTACCTGTTGTTGTGCAGAACTCTCTTTTTGATAGTGAAGTGCCGTTTGTATCACCGTATTGGCATTAAACAGAGCATTTTCTACACAAAAACTAATTGCCTGTTTCAGAAATGAATGTTCGACATCCGGTGATTTATGTTTAAGCAACAGTAAATTATCACGTAAATATCTTTGTTTCCGAACAGATAGCTGTTCTATGAAAACTTCGTATAAAGGAACTGATTTAAACAGCTCTGATACCTCTGCTTTGAGAACCTCAAGGCTTTGACTCTTATCCCGACGATGATCCGTATTGCGAACCGTTTGTCCACGTTCGTTACAGAGCACATGTGTAGTAAGTAGCTTATTCTCCTTGTCGTACAAATAAAGTTTCTCTGTATCTGTTTTCAATAATACAGTTGTATCGGAACCCTGATACGTATTCAGCGGTAAGGTATAAAAATTACCCTTATAGCTGATGGTATTATCCTTACGCACTTTGTAGGGCAACAGACTGGGAGTGAACCCTGGTTGTTTGTAATATGGATGAAGCTTTTTACGTTCAATCAGCCATTCCTGATAAGGTATCTTTTGAATTCCACCATGCACCCGCCCGTTGCCTGTCCGCCAGAGCCAGTCAAGGCAGGATTCATTTAGTGACTGGTCATTGCTATAAGTACGGCCTGGCAAGAAATTCTTTTTCACGAAACCCACCACGTTTTCTACCTTTCCTTTACTCTCAGGGTCTGCTTTCCTGCAAAAAACGGCTGTAAATGTCATGGAAGAAAGATACTGCTGAAACTCCTGAGTAAGAATCAGATCACCCATATTTTCATTCACCATCAATACACGATCCTGATCATAGATTATATTGTGAGGTTGACCCTGAAAATACTCAAATGCACGCTCATGAGCGTCAATTGTGCTTCGGGTGTTAAAAGGTTTGCTTTGAAAATAAACATACTTATAACGAGACCGACTCAGAATCATCACGAAGAAATACACCTTGCGTCGGTTACCATTGCTATCCGGCATATGAAAACTTCCAAAATCGACTTGAGCCTGATCACCATAGTCCGTTTGAGGTAGATGCTCATATTGCCGTGGGGATTTGGGCTCCTTCTTGGGAATATGATGTTCTTCACGTATCTGTTTCACAAAATTGTAAACTGTTTTGCTATGAACTTCTGGTAAATCCTTATAATGTTCCTTCAGCCAGTCTTCAACTTGAGAGGCTGAAAGATAAGGGTGAGATTCAAGCGACGTTTTTACGTATTCATAATACAACTGTAGTTTCTTTGGACGATGGCGAATCTCACTAATCCATGATAAAAAGGAAGATTCGTCTAATGATAGATACTTTCGTACGGTTGAACGATCCAAGCCCAATGATACAGATATTTGACTAATGTTTAGTCCCTTTGATTTTAATTCATTTACTTTGTACCACATTAATGTCTTTTTTAGATGTTGATTTGGAGTCTTCATGATTTGTTATTTTGCGATTACAAATTTGAAGACTCTTTTTTATTCCTTGACTTATTTGTGGTGATTTTTATTTGCTAAAATCTGACGAAACAAAATTACTGATTACA
>JAQVBQ010000150.1 GCA_028690215.1 Bacteroidales bacterium
TTAGGTAGTTCATATTTTCTTCGACTGCTGTAAGGATATCCTCATTTCTTAAATAAGCAGTTGTTATAATACTCAGTGCTGTTTCTAACTCTGCAGCAATATCCCTTTTAAAATAACTTTGAGTAAGTCTTATATACCAAAATGGTAGAAACATAAAGCCTATTGCCATCACTGGTACTAAGAAAAAGTTACCCAGCATAATAGCAATAGATCCTCCCATAGCAAACAATAACAAGGATAAGGCACAAAGCATTGGGAATTTATTCTCTCTACCTGTGACCTTTAAAATCTCTTGTACTTCCATGATTTCACGTCTTAAAAAAGATACTTTCTTTCGTTTTGTAGTTTCATTAATCTCATCCTTAATACTTTTTGGTTTACTTATCAGCTTTTTAAATATGTTTTCCGTAAACTCCATTGGTGAGATTCCAAATAAAATAAAAAAACCTGTAATCATTCCGATACAGGCAATCAACAAGATGGTACTCATATAGTTTCCACCTCCTTTGTTTTCAGTTTTTCTATGATGTCAATTGGCATTCCATTTTCTAAGAATCTTTTACTAAGGCTATCTGAAATGCTACCAGTCTGCTCATGGTAACCATTAATTATAAATTTCCCATCTTCCATACGATTTTCAGTAATCACATATTGATATAATGGACGGTAATTCCTTGTGCCATCTAGAAGGATCTCGCATTCCATTATCTCCATCATCTTTCTTTCCTTATTTTCAAGCTGCTTACAAAACACGACAATAGGATAGGCCTCTGTTACATATCCCATCAATGTTTCATCTGACATATCTACTGCTCGTTTACAAAGAGATACCATCCTACGATAGGTTGCCTCACAAGAGTTTGAATGTATGGTAGTAAGAACAGCTACCCCTGTCCTTGCTGCTTCCTGTGCTGCATTGGCCTCTGCTCCACGCATTTCTCCTACTACAATAATATCTGGATTAAACCTTAAGGACATATCAAGTAGAGTAATCTGATCTACCCTTTGCCTTTCATTTTCACTATCACGGGTTATGGTATGAATAACAGAATTAGTTACTCTTCCTTCTTTTTCACGAACTAAGGCAAGCTCACGTGATCCGTTTTCAATAGTAAATATTCGCTTATTATCAGGAATTGTAGTTAGTAACCATCCAGCAATTGTTGTTTTACCAGAGCTGGTTGCTCCTGCCACACAGACAGAAATACCATAGCGAATACATTCTGATAAAAATTCAAGCATAGGATTTGTTGCTGTACCACCATCTACAAAGTCCTCTTTTTTAATACTTTGAGGATTTACAATACGAATAGAGGCTGAAATTCCAACATCTTCATCCACTAAGGGAGTTTTAAGCACTGCAATACGAATGTTCTTTGTAAGATGACCAAGGACAGCTGGACTAGCATTATCAAGTACCATTCCAGAAACATGGAGCATTCTCCTTATTACATTAATTGCATGTTCAGGAGAGTCAAAATGTTCTTTGAGCTTTTCATTTCTTCCATCGGAATACTGCACTTCAATGTCCTTCCAAGAGTTAATGTCTATTTCTTCAATGCCTTCTCCATAGATATATTTTGTTAAAAAACCATACTCAGCCATTTCAGTGTAAAGCGCATCAATTAATTCATTGCCGCTCATACCTTTTACCGAGATTCTACTGTCCTGAACATATTTAGAGATATATCGTTTCATCTGCTCTTTAGAATCCTTCATAGTTCCATCAGTAATAAGAACAGAATAATTACTTGAAATATATTCTTGAACGTCCTTTAGAACAGTAGAAAAGTCCTTACCCTCTGTTTCAGGGGTGAAAAACAGGGAGTGAGTTCTATTTTCAGAACCTAACTCCCTTTGGGTTTCATGAACTTCTTGTGATTCTTGTATCTCTTCTATTTTTCCCTCTACTCCTTGAGTTTCCAGCATTTCAATTGCCCTTTTGGAGGTCTTTGATATTGCCTTTTCATTTGTAGATGACACGTTTTGTTTCCCTTTTGTCTTTAGAAACACAGAACTATTTCTTTTCTTTCCTAACACCCAAACACCTCCCTTGCTATCTTCTCAACTTCTTTGCGAAATGCCTTGCTGTCCTTCATGGATAATTCTTCGAATAGATTTCCAGCTAGGTATTGTTCCTCAAGTTCCTGTGAATGTGGAAGCTTAAAGGCTACACTTCCAAGTGCTTGACTCATATGGTCTACCCCTTGCTGTGGTTTAATGTTGGAAGCTATTTTATACTGCTTATCTGCATCCCATTTCCCATCACGAAGAAGAGGTAATTGACTTGATAAATAACTGATACTTTTCAAATCACAATTGGCAAGTCTTAATACAGAATCAGACTCCATTAGAGCAACAGCAGATAGAACATCATTTGCGATATAACTGCCACAATCTATAATAATAAATGGTGCGATTTCCCGAAGGCTATCAAACAGCTCTCTTGCTTGTACTTCTGAATAGGGCGGATAGGTATATTCATTTTCTCCCTTTAACATGCCAAGGATCGTAAGGTATGATAGCTTTTTATGAGTAATCATATTGTGTTTTACAAGTGGCTCTGTTACATGGGTTGCAGCAAGGATACTTCCTAATGATTTTTCGCATTCAAGTTCTTGTGAAGGACAGATACAAGGTAACATTGGAGCTGTCATATCGCATAATACCAGCACTACATTCT
>JAQVBQ010000151.1 GCA_028690215.1 Bacteroidales bacterium
CTAACTTGTTTATGTATTCAGCAAAGTGGAATCAGGGGGCTGAAGGGAAGGGGGCTTGGAACAGGTTTGTTGAATAATATAAATTAAGTTGGGGGCGGTTTATTTGTAGTTTGCGGTAGCCGGTTATTGTTCTGGTTATTTTATAAATCAAAGTCATCTGTTGGGTTTTTGATCTTCTGGAGGCCGGTCATGCTAACCCAGGTATAAATTTCGGTGGTCTTGCTGCTTTTATGTCCCAACAACTCCTGAATGTACCTCAAACTTACTCCCGCCTCTAACAGATGTGTGGCATAACTGTGTCGCAGACAATGCAATGTAAAATTATGATTTTTAATTATTTTACCCAAATATTTGTGAAAAATGTTCTCTATGCTTGTTTCGCTGTATTGCTCCCCCGGTGACTGGCCCTCGATGAGATATATTTTAGGTCTGTACATTTTGTAATATCTGATAATCATATCCATAAGTTTGTCGCTGAGTGGCAAGACACGGTCTTTCTGGCCTTTTCCGTTTATAACGGTCAATGTCTTTCGCTTTGAATCCAAATCCAGGAGTTTCAGGTTTAGTATTTCACTCCGTCGTAAACCGCAGGCATAGACGAGGGTGAGTGCTGTTTTGTGTTTGAAGTTGGGAATTGAGACGAGCATTTTTTCAACAACCTGTTTTGAGATGACCTTCGGCAGCGGGCGGTATTTTTTTGGTCTTTCTATCTCCTCAATAGACAGTTGCCTTTTCTCAACTTTGAGAAAATAGAGCTTAATGGCATTTATTACCTGATTCTGGTAAGATGCAGAATAACCTCGTTTAAGAATGTAATTGTGATTGAATGATACTAAATCTGAATTTGTAATTTCCCGAGGGTCTTTTTCTGCGAAATAATTAAGGAATACATTTATGGCATTCAAATAGACATCAATTGTCCGGTTGCTGTACCTGCGCCCTTTCAGCCATGTTTCAAAAAAGGCGACATCTTTTCTGTGCGTTCTCTCCATATCTCTCTCCTCCAATTTTTTATAAAATTATAAAAAAATCTGAAAGGTTGTCGCATTATGTGATATCCTTTTAAAAGTGCATCACTTTGGCGCAGTTTGAGGTAAATATTTGGGTTTATGCATCTCTGAAAATGAGTTTTTTTGGATTTGAAAGATATCTAATTTCAAGTAATTGGCAATGTGGAATATACCTCAAACTGCGCCAAAGTGCCTTCTCTGCGGGGTGCAGGATTACATCGCGGGGCGATGTGATCCTGGAACGGTCGGCAAAACAGCCCGAGAGAGGAGAACCCCAGGGCTTCGCCCCGTGGTTTTTTTGTTTTTTTCCGATTCAGAGCAAGCTCTGATCGGCTCAAAACAAAAAACCCCTTGTCTGTTGACAAGGGGTTCTCCTTTCTCGTAGCGCGACCCAGGATTGAACTGGGGACCTCATGATTATGAATCATGCGCTCTAACCAGCTGAGCTATCGCGCCAGGAATTGAGGTGCAAAAGTAATACAAAATTGTGATGTTGCAAATAGTTTTAAGGGAAAAACATTCTATCTATTATTTACAGTGTATTGAGATATTTTGCTTAACTTTATATATCAACCAAATCATTTTTTGTGATGGCAATGAATATCAAGAGGCTCTTTGGTGTGTTTTTCACAATAATTATCATTCTTCTCACCGCAATGGGGGTGTTGTCGATTTTTATATTAAATACCCAGAAAACGGGTTATAGTGACCAGGATTCACGTGTTCAGGCGTGGGTTGCAGCTTTAGATCTAAGGACAAGCTCTGAAAATCTTACTCAGTATGCTCGGGCTTACGTCTCTACTGGGGATTCGGCATGGATGAACAAGTATTATGAGCTCCTGGACACAAGAAATGGCAAAAGTCCGAGAGAGAATGGAAGAACTATTTCTTTCCGTGACAGCATAGCAAAAATAAGGATGCCCGAGGAAGAATTGGCGTTGCTAAAAGAGTCGGAACATCGTTCAAACGAGCTTGCAATTATTGAGATTGCAGCAATGAATGCAGCCCGCGGATTATATCCTGACAAGACTCTTAAATACACTATCAAGGGAAAAGCTGATCCGGAATACGCTAGCCTTTTATTGTACAGTGATAAATACAGAAATGACAAAAAACTCATTATGGCCCCTATTGATGAGTTTCTCTCTCTCCTCAAGAAAAGGGCTGTTTCCAGTGTAGCTTACTATAATGCCAAGATTACAAATTATACAACCTTTGAATTAACCCTGGCAATTTTGGTCGGTCTCTTCTCACTCGCCTCCTTCATGGTTTTGAGAAGGCGACTGATCAAAAAAATGGACGAGTGTAACCACAACAATATTAAGCTAATAGAGGCCGAAGGTGTATTGAAGAAGCAAAACGAAGAGCTTGACAAGCTGAATGCATCCAAGGATAAATTCTTCTCAATCATCGCTCATGACCTGAGGGGACCTGTCGGGATTCTGATGAATTTTGCAGAGTTACTCGATGAGAAAATAAGGGAAAAGGACTATGCGGATATCGAGGTTTTCACAAAAAATCTCAGTCAATCTTCCATCTCTGTCAATGA
>JAQVBQ010000055.1 GCA_028690215.1 Bacteroidales bacterium
GATATTTTCGTCCCTGCAGACACATCATATTATTCAGAGTATTATATGAACCTCATAAGAAGGGGAATTATAAATGAGTTCATGACTAATCTGGGTGATCAGAACAGAGCTGTCTGGAGTACAAAGTATAAAACCTTCGAGCAGTTCGAGAAAAATTTCAGGATTGACGAGAAGATATTGGGAGATTTGACTCAGTTTGCTGCAAATAAAAGTCTTCCACTTGACTCAAAGGGTCTGGAGACCTCTAAAGCTGAGATGGCTATTGTTATGAAAGCTCTTGCCGCAAAGACAATTTTCGGCAACACTGCATATTACAGAGTAATAAATTCAGAAAGGGATGCAACTTTTGCAAAAGCACTGGAAGTAATCCGTTCTAAAGACGGCTTATAGCCCGCTGGTAGGCTCTTGCGTTCTTATTATGTTCAGCGAGAGTCACCGCAAAATTATGTGATCCGTCAAGAGTTGGCTTAGCACAGAAATAGATGTAGTTGTGTTTTTTAAAATTCAGAACTGCATCTATTGTGCTTTTCTGAGGTATGACAATTGGTCCCGGAGGTAAACCTGCATGTTTATATGTGTTATACGGAGAGTCTATTGAAAGGTGTCTGTTTAGTATTCTCTTGACAGATGGGTCATTGAGAATGAACTTAATTGTAGGGTCGGCTTGCAGGGGCATCTTTTTCCAGAGCCTGTTCAAATAAACCCCGGCAATCACAGGTTGCTCCTCCTTCATGTTACTCTCCTCCGAGACGATAGATGCGAGGGTACTTACCTCCATTGCGGAAAGTCCTATCTTACCAGCTTTTTCCATCCTCTCCCCATTCCAGAATTTGTCATACTCCTTCTTGAATCTCAGAAGAAGTTCTTTTGGTTTGATAGTCCAATACACCTCATAAGTGTCGAGTAAAAACATCGATGGGAATGTGAAGTTGTTAAACCCGAGTGAATCGACTAACGAGCTGTCTTTCAGTATTGCGAGGATTTGTGTAGAGTCACTTTCAATCTTTCTCGACAACAAAGAAGCCAACTTTTCCATGTTTCTGATATTGCCTGACAATGTGATTCTTACAGGGGTTTGCCACCCATGTTTAATAATCCTTATGATCTGATGGTTGCTCATGCCTGGTTTAAGATGGTACATACCCGGCTTTATCTCTTTTTCCAAACCTTCAAATCCGGCAGCCCTTTTAAAACAACTCATGGATTTGATAGATCCGCTCTTCTTCAGGCTGTCCGAAAGTTGGTCATAGCCTGCATTATGGGGAATGTAAAGGTATGACCCTTCCCCGGTGATATTTGACATGAAAAATGTCCTGAATGCCATTACTGAGAACAGAAGTCCCAAAACTGCAACACCTGCGGCAATCAAAATGTATGTTTTTTTCCCGGCTATCATTATCTTAATTTAATCTCCTGGCCGTCATTAATCATGACACCTTTTTTCATGTTGTTCATTTTATAGAGCTCATTGAGACGAATACCATACTTTTGCGAGATTTCGTACATTGTCTCACCCTGTTCCACAATATGTTTCTCCAGGAATTTGTCACCTTTTGCCCTCTTCTTCTCAACATAAATAACTGTACCGTCTTCAATAGGTCGGTTTTTGTCAAGATCGTTGAATCTTAGAAGCTCTTTTGTAAACAGACTATACTCCCTGGCAATATTTTCATATGTATCCATATGATTGCCAATTATATATGCAACTCCATTCTTCTTAAACAGTTCACGCGTCAGTGAGATTTTATACAAAGAGCTGGTCTCTACCGGTTTGTACTCTTTGTCCGCTATAATCTCCTTAGGACTCGGAGGGACAGATCCTGTCATATGGTCATACTGAGAGAGATTGTAATCTTCTATAATCTTTATAAGGCTTTGAGCATAACTTGGGTTTGTGGCATATCCCGCTTTTTTAAGACCCTCTGCCCATCCTTTGTAATCGGTGGGATCAAGATCAAAGAGAAATTTATATCTCTCTCTGTACCTTAAAAAATCGGAGTGGTCCAGAAATGACTGCTCAGCAGTGAGATATTTTCTGAAACACTCATTTCTTGTATCATCGTCATGAAGAAAGGTATCTCCTGTCCAATTATGGCACTTAATACCGAAATGGTTGTTTGCCTCTCTTGCAAGTGTGGAATTCCCGTCAGCGGACTCAAGACATGCCTGTGCAAGAGTAATACTTGCCGGTATGCCGTGTGTCTGCATCTGTTTGATGGCAAGATCCTTGTATTTGAGGATGTATTCTTTTCTGTCCATCTTTTGAGATAGACCAGGGCTGTTGAACAAGAGGACTATAAACAGGGTACCTATTGAATTTCTAAGAAATAACATAGTGAGGTGTTACTCAATCGTACAAAAATACTAATTTTGCATCAATTGCAATTAAAAATCAGATGAACAGAAAGAGTATTACAATCTCATATTCGGAATACAACTCCAATAATGAACTCCCGGCAAAGGACAAAGAGTTGCTAGATGTTGCCATAGAGGCCACAAAGAACTCTTATGCCCCATATTCACGTTTTAATGTAGGAGCAGCCGTGAGGTTGGCAAACGGTGAGATAATCTCTGCAAGCAATCAGGAAAATGCAGCTTACCCATCCGGCCTTTGTGCCGAAAGAGTGGCTATATTTTATGCAAACTCCAGATTCCCAGATGTAAAGGTTGAGGCTTTGGCTGTTACGGCAGCAGTAAATGGTAATATATGCGATAATCCGACATATCCTTGCGGGGCGTGTCGCCAGGTGCTAGCTGAAACCGAGCAGAGATCTGGCAATAAGATAAGGATTATTATTGGAGGAGAGAAGATTACACAGGTGATAGATAGTGTGGAAGGGTTACTCCCATTTGTTTTTGACAATCTTCCCAAATAGTTTTTTTCACTTTGTAAAATAGTTGTATCTTTGTGCGGGGTAAGTCTTATACGACCAGCTCCCACTGAACTCCCCCAGGGCTGGAAGGCAGCAAGGGCAGGTGGTTGTAGCGGTGCGATATATTCAGCTTACCCCTTTTTCTTTTTACTCTATCGATAATTCACAACAATACATACAATGAAAATCGCAGTCGGACTTTCTGGCGGAGTTGATTCCAGCGTAGCTGCCTTGCTTCTTAAACAGGCAGGATACGACGTGATTGCCATGTTTATGCAGAACTGGAGTGATACTACCGGTACATTGCACGGAGATTGCGAGTGGGAAGAGGAGAGGTCAGTGGCAGAGATGGTTGCCAGAAAGATTGGTATCCCTTTCCATTTTGTTGATTTGAGTTCTGTCTATCGTAAACGTGTGGTTGACTACATGTTTGCGGAATATGAACACGGAAGGACTCCAAACCCGGACGTGATGTGCAACAGTGAGATAAAATTTGAGGCTTTTCTAAAGGAGGCACTGGCTCTTGGGGCTGATTACGTTGCAACAGGTCACTATTGCAGGAAGGAGAGTTTTACAGACAGCGAGGGAAAGGAGATATTCCGCATACTGGCAGGTTCTGATCCCAATAAAGATCAGAGCTATTTTCTTTGTCAACTGAGTCAGGAACAGCTTTCCAGGGCACTTTTCCCTATCGGTCACCTTCTTAAACCGGAGGTCAGGAGGATTGCCGCAGAGGCAGGATTGCCATCGGCTGAGAAAAAGGATTCTCAGGGCATCTGTTTTGTCGGCAAGGTTGATCTACCTGTTTTTCTTCAACAGAAACTTGCACCAAAAGATGGTTCTGTTGTTGAGATTTTTAGTGACTTTTACAAGGGAAACACCTTTTTCAAATACAACGTGCCTGGTTATGATATAATATCTGAGGCTACATTGGATGAACTTTCAGCAAAATACAGATACAAAATAGAAGAGGGAAAGATTATAGGTAAACATCAGGGATCTCAATTCTATACCATTGGTCAGCGAAAGGGATTGAACATAGGAGGACATGTAGAACCAATATTCATTATTGAGACAGATGTCGTTGAAAATTTAATATTTGTAGGGGAGGGGCAGAATCATCCGGGCCTATACCGAAAAGGACTTCTGATACATAGAGAGGAGATTCACTGGATCAGGGAGGATCTGAAAATGGCGCCAGGAGATGTAAGAGACTATCTTGTCAGAATCCGATATCGGCAACCTCTTCAGAAGGCCAGACTTTTAATGAGGGAAAATGGTCTATATATCATATTTGACACACCTCAGAGAGGCATCACCCAGGGGCAGTTTGCAGCATGGTACGATGGAGATGAGATGCTTGGCTCGGGTGTAATCAGCTGATATCATTAGAAAAATTAATAAAAGCAGCCGGAAGTGGAGTTATCCTCTTCCGGCTGCTTAATTGAAATTCAGAGCATACCTTTTTTACTATTTTCCTTTTTTGAATTTATGAACCACTTTATCAAGTAGTATATAAATTACCGGGACAACCAGCAGTGAGAGGAACATAGAACTTGTAAGACCTCCTACAAGAACCCATCCCAGACCTGTTTTCCATTCGGCACCGGGGCCTGTTGCTAGGGCAAGTGGAAGCAAACCTACAATCAGAGCAAGGTTTGTCATAAGAATAGGCCTGAAACGTACAGATGTGGCCTCCTTTATCGAGTCAATCGCACTATGTCCGCTCTTCTGCATATTATTGGCAAAATCGACGACAAGTATCGCGTTCTTGGCGACCAGTCCCATCAGCATAACAATACCCATTATAGAGAACATACTCAGACTCTTTCCTGCAAGGGCAAGGGCAAGCAGTGCTCCTATTATGGACAAAGGCAGAGAAGCCATTACGACCATAGGATATACATAACTGTCGTATAACATTACCATTATCAGATACATGAAGATAATGGATGCAAGAAGTGCAATTCCCATACTAGAGAATGACTTGCTCTGCATATCCATCTGGCCGGAATATACAACATTGACATCTGCCGGCTTATCAATATTTGCAAGACGCTCTTTGATCTCTGCACCTACTGTTCCGATTGTCTTACCGACAAGATTACCGCTGATCATGGCTGATGGCATCTTATCATATCGGCTAAGCATTGACGGGCTTTCACTCTCGGTGATATCAGCCACCTGTGAGAGTGTAATTGTCTGACCCATTCTGTTGGTAAACGAAATATTCTCAATATCTGACCTCCTTTCACGGTCAAACTCATCAAGAGAGACATATATGTCGTATTCATTTCCACCTTCGCTGTACTTGAGATCTCTGTTACCCTCAAAAGAGAGATACATCTGAGAACCAATTTCACCGATAGTCAGCCCGAGTTTAGCAAGCTTCTCACGGTCGAATTTAACTACAAGTTCCTTGTCTCCGCTTTCGAGTGAAGATTCGACATCTGTAGTTCCCTGGATAGCTCTTAACTCATTAAGTACGACATTGCTGTATGCCTTAACATTCTCAAGGTCATTTCCTCTGACATAGATAGTAATTGGACTTGAAGTGGTTCCCATTATACTTACCTCCTGAGTCTTGAACTTAGGACCGGGGAACTCTGTCTGAAGGTCATACTGGAGTTTCTTTGAGAATATCCTTGAGCTAATATCTCTTTTATTTGTTGGAACCATCTTAATTGAAAACTCTGCACCATAAGGAGTCTCCATAAACGAGACGCTTCCACCCTTGGTTCCGACCTTAGTGAATACATGTTCCACTTCAGGGTAGGAGAGAATTTTTCTCTCGATGCTCTGACATTTGCTTGTGGTCTTCACAAGAGTCGATGTTCTTTCAAGCTCCATAGTAAGGACAAACTCCCCACGGTCACCTGCATCCATGAATTCAGTCTGGATAAATCCCTTTGAAACCAGCAGGAATGAAGAGAGGAACAGTGCGACCACAGTGATAATAGTGATACGCTTGTGCCCTAGTGTCCAGTCTAGTGCAGACATTATGCCACTCTTAAATGAGTTGACAATCTTCTCGAGACTCATTAGAAAGCGGTCAAGTGGTCTCTTTTTATCAAACACCTTCAGCTTGCCTAATCGTGAAGTGAGTAGAGGAACGATTGTAAATGAAACCAAAAGGCTGACCAGAATTGACATCACTATTACCAGAGAGAAAGATCTCAAAAGCTGTCCGGTAACTCCGTCTGTCAGACCAATTGGAAGGAACACTGCAATAAGAACAATTGTTATGGATGTTACAGTCAGACCGATCTCTTTGACGGCATCGAGTGATGCCTCCCTGCGGCTCTTACCCATCTCAAGGTGTCTGTATATATTCTCCAACACAACAATAGCATCATCGACAATAACTCCGACCACAATTGACATCGCAAGCAGTGTAAGCAGGTTCAGGGAGAAACCGAAGATATAGAAAAATGCAAAAGTTGATATAATTGAGAGTGGGATTGAGATGAAGACGAACATTAGGTTCCTGAATGTATGCAAGAACAGCAGCATCGTTACCGATACAAGTATAATCGCAAGAAGTAGGTCCATCATCACACTGTCAATGGCACTCTGTGTAAATTCCGAAGAGTCACTGGTGATTGTAAATTTCATATTGTTAGATGCATACTCTGCCTCGAACTCTGCAATTTTATCTTGTACCTCCTTGCTTATCTCTACAGCATTACCATCTGTCTGTTTCTGAATGGTGAGACCAATGACAGGTTGTCCGTTAAACCTGGCAAGCTTATTGGCTTTTCTGGTACCGTCAACAACAGTGGCAATATCAGATACACGAATTACTGAACCATCTTTGGATGTTCCTACAATCTGCTCTCTTATCTGTTCCAGATTACTGAATTTACCGGCTAACCTTACAATATATTTTGTATCATCATTCTTAATCTTACCGGTCGGGAAGTCAACATTTGATGCTCCAATAGCCTGCTGGACCTGAAGTAGAGAGAGGCCATACTGTTTCAATTTCTGTGCATCTGCCTTAACCTCAATTTCGCGCTTGTTTCCTCCGAGAATCTCCACGCTTGCGACACCCTTGATTTGAGAGAGTAGTGGCGCAAGTTCCTTGTCGACGACATCGTAAAATTCTTTCTCCGGAATATCTGAATTGACTGCCAGACTCATTATTGGGAACATATTAAGGTCTACCTTCATGAACTGAGGATCCTTAATATTCTCAGGCAGGTTGTTAATAATGGCATTAACCTTCCTCTCGCACTCCTGAAGTGAGAGGTCTGAGTCCACACCGTCTTTGTATGTTATCATGACAGCAGATATGCCCTCAAGTGAGAATGAGGTTATATTATCAATACCAGCAACAGCAGAGACTGCATCTTCAACCTTTTTGGTAACGGAACTTTCAACCTCAGATGGAGCTGCACCGGGATAAATTGTCATAACGACATTCACCGGTACCTCCATGCTTGGCGTAAGTTCCTTGTTCAGTAATGTATAACAGAATATTCCTGCAAGAGCCAGTATAGTAAAAATCACTACAGGAATTGTAGAGCGTTTTATTGATATTTCTGATATTTTCATTACTTGATAATATTTACATTGTCACCATCTCTCAAATTCATCTGTCCGCTGGTTATGATCTGTTCATTTACAGATAACCCGTTTAGAACCTCTACATGTTGATCATCACTCTGTCCGATAATAATTGTCCTCTTCACGGCTTTTCCTGCATCTGCAACATATACAACCGGATTTTCCATGCTGCCCACAATACACTCCTTGCTGATAATGATTTTTGGCTCATTTTTTACAGGAAGTTCAACCTCTGCATAAAGACCGCTTCTCAACCGCTCATTGGATGTATTGACCAAAACAATCTCGATATTGAATTTCATGGCCATGTCTGACTTCTCGGCGATAGAGACTATCCTTCCTGTAAACTTCTTGTCAGGAAAAGTCTTAAGCCTGACTATGACCTCCTGACCCTTCTTAACTTTAGCAACCTCATACTCTGAGATTTTTACATTCAGCTTCAATGGGGTGTTATCCACGATCTCACATACCGGAGATCCTCCTCCGAGAAGCTGTCCGACAGTTATATAGTCATTGTTTATATATCCTGAAATTGGAGACTTAATTGTAGTGTTGTTCAGAGCCTTCTTTGCAGTGATCAGGTCAGCCTTTGCTTTTTTCAGACAAATCTGTGCCTGTTCCAGATCTCTTTTTGCAATTGCATTTTCTGCAGCTAGGCGGGAGAGACGCTCAATATCCTGTTGCATCTGTGCATAGTTGGCCTCTGCTGTGAGAACGTTTGCCGATATAACCTCATCATCAACCTTGGCTATCGGTGTGCCAACAGATACATAGTCTCCCTTTTTCTTGTAAATCTTGATTATCTTACCCTGCGTTTCAGATACAAGATTCAATACGGCCGAAGCCTCAAGATTTCCAGTTGTCTTCACATTGTCCGACAGTGAACCGATTTGAATGGTGTCAACTGATACCGGAATTTTATCAACTCTCCTCTGGGAAATCTCTACCTCACTCTTGAACTTGTCTTTGTTTGCAGCCAATTTACCTCCGATCAGTAACGCTGCTCCCAGGACAAAAACGGCAGCTATTACGTATGTCTTGTTAATTTTCATGTTTTTATGTTTGAAATTATTTTGTGTTTGCTAATTGTTTTAGATTACCTGTCGATTTAAGGATTTTAATTTCTGAAGTCTTACATTTTATTATTTGTTGGTTATATGAGTTGTTTGCCTGTAGGTATTCAGAATTGATGTTCAATACATCAGCAAGGGAGGCAAGACCTTCACGGTATTGCAATATTGTCTGGTTATATACCCTCTTTGCAAGCTCCTTGTTCTCCTTCTGCACTTTCAGAAGATTCATGGCGTTTTTGTACTCAGATGAGGAGTTCTGAAAAGCAACGGAAAGAAAATCTCTTGTCTGAGATATGTCTTCATTAAGCTGTCTTTCTTTAAGGACGGCTTGCCTGATCTTTGCATTTGTCGCTCCTGATTTGAAAATTGGTATACTTAGGCTAAGCCCTATGGTTGGCATACTATTCCATCTATTCAAGTTGTACTCTGTGTTATATGATGAATATTTGAATTGACCAAATGCAGCCAGGGTAGGGAAGTACGTGGCCTTTGAAAGTCGGGTCTGTTGCTTGTAAATATCGGCCTGTTTCATAAGGGCCATATATGAAGGGATATTTTCTATCTGGAACTCGGCAGAAATAGGTGTGCTGTCAAATCCTTCAATGAAAGGTCTGGCATTTATTGTGATTGTTGAATCTCCCGGCATTCCTGACAAAGCCTTCAGATAGTTGATCTGAGTGTTAATGGCGTTTTCTATGGTCTCTTTTGTAACTTCAAGGTTTGTAATAGTCACTTTTAACCTGTTTACATCAGTCTCCTTGATGAGATCATTCTTATAGGTCAATTCAGCTATCTCGTGAATCTTTCCAAGATTTCTGAGAGAGTTTTTTACTGTCTCCAGCTGTAACATCAATGAGACTGTCATATAGTAGCCGCTTGCAACCTCCTCAATCAAATCCTCCTCGTTTTTCAGTTTCAGTATTGAGTATAACTCCTTAGATTTTTTGGCTGTCTGTAGTCCTACAATATATGATTGACTGTAAATGAGTTGTGTAATCTGAAGACCCACACTACCAATAAATATCTTATCAATATTGGCTACTTGATCCAGAACAGGTTTATATGTTTCAGGAACCATTCCATATATCGATTCCGGAATGTCAATGTTTAACATCATCTTGCTATAGCTGGCAGAACCCTCAATCTGAGGTAATCCCTGAGCCATAATCTCTCTCTGCTTGAACCCTGCCTCTTCTATCTGCATAGCGGATTTCTTAATATTCCTGCTATGTTCCAGAGCATAATTGACCAGATTCCCCAAATCTGACTCTCCTCTTACACTTTGAGAAAAAAGACAAAAAAATAGCACTACGGGTACGAAAACTCTTACTTTCATGAATTTGTGATTAAAAATTTAGAAACTTTATGAAACCGGATAAAAAACCGACCGGACGGTATGTTTTTGCTTAAAAAAATTTTCTTTTGACGGACTATATTAAAAGAAGCTTGTACTGCTCCTCCATCTGGCGTTTGTACATATCAAATGCGTATTCGATAGAGTTGGTGAGAATCATATTAGAGCCTATTCCAAAATGGATTGACAGGAAATTCATGGCTATTGCTTCTGTATCTAAATCCTTTCGGATTTCACCTTTTTTCATGGCATCCTCCAATAATATTTTCCAAAATTTCATCCCTTCTTTAAAAAACTTCTGACCTATATTTTTGAAACCGGGATAATATTGTATCGTATCAACTATAAACGAGAGATAGTGTATAAATTCTGTGTTTTTCAAATCTTTAACCTCATTGGAGTCCTCTGATACTTTATCTTTCATCTGTTGTATTGAAAGTTCTATGAATTCCTTAAGAGTATCATGTTTACTTGGTCGAGGCACTTTATTTTCCAGAATATATTTATCTACTACAGCCTTGAAGAGCTCCTCCTTACTGTCGAAGTGGTGGTATATTGCACCCTTTGTCAGTTGTGTCGCACTGCTGATTTTGCTCATAGTTACAGCTTCATAATTGTTCCTCAGGAACATATAGTAAGCTGTCTTTAATATAAACTCCTTAGTGTCTTTCATTTTCTTAAAATAATACCGAACGTTCGGTTATGCGCCCAATTATCTCAAAATTTATGCCAGTACAGCATTAGAGAAGAAATAAATTATAAGTGACAAAGAGCTGAAATAATCGAGATGCTATTGAATATCTCTTTGGCGAACCCGAAAATTATTATTACAATTGTAAATATTTAATTATATTATTAAATTTCAAATTGGCTAAATCTCCAGATATAGGTGATATAAAGTTTGTTGCATCTCTTAATGAGGGAAGTCCCTCTTCTTTTACCGAACTGTTCAATCACTATAATCTAAGGCTATCTTCATATGCTTACAGAATATTGAATAATGACAACGATGCAAAAGAGATTGTTCATATCACATTTTGTAAATTATGGGATAAGAGAGACAATCTTGAAATTAAGGAGTCTCTGGAGGCATATCTATATAGATCAGTCTACAATAATTGTATCTCCCTTCTCAGAAAGAAAAAACAATATTCAATGTTTGTAGACCAAGAGGCAGCAGATGTCTATTTCAACAGAATCATTCAAAATCCCCATGCTGAATTGAAACTAATTGATTCTGAGTATAGAAAATACATTGTGTCTGCAATTAATGAGCTTCCTGAAAAGTGCAGGGAGATCTTTTACAAATGTAAGATTGAGGGAAAGACATATCCCGAAGTCGCTCAGACATTGGATATATCAGTAAAAACCGTAGAGGCGCAAATGACAACAGCTCTGAAAAGGCTGCGAAAAAAACTCGATTGGTTATTAATTTTATTAATACACTAAGGGTGTTTTCCGTTTTTTGCGTCAATATTAATAGAACGACTACTAATGACGCAAGAAAAAAACAAAAAAGAGATTGAGATTGTAAACGGCAACGAAGAGTGCAGTGATTTCGGCAATCAGGGGTGCAGTGTTTTTGGCAACATTAGTGCAGTAGATTCGGCAACAATGCTGCAGTCTTTGTAAAGGTATATTTTATTTCTTTTCTC
>JAQVBQ010000056.1 GCA_028690215.1 Bacteroidales bacterium
TCTCGCCTGAAACAAGATCCGGATTTGTTCCTTTGGTTTGTTCTATTGTGTTGCCGTTAGGAAGTGCATAAAAAATAACGATGGTCGGCTTGGCAGGATTGATATACTCAGGGTCGGGCATATTTATGACAATCCGGCTCTCGGGAATCAGATTCCTGTATTCATACTCAATCTCATTCCTGACAGAGACATCCCCTCCTTCCCTTGAGAAAACCACTGAGGGAATCAGAAGGGTTAAAAACAGGCTGTATAAGATTGATCTCATAAAGCCATCACTTAGAGACCGGAAATCAGCTCCTTAACTTTAGATACTTTGGCATCGAGAAGTTCGTCTGTGGTTGCCTCGGCAATAAATCTGAGATATGGCTCAGTATTGGAAGGCCTGATGTTGAACCACCACTGCGGGAACTCAACTCTGTATCCGTCAAAATCGAATGAGGCGACAGGTTTTTCAACAGATGTGAAATGATCCCTTACAATGTCCATTGCTTTCTGTTTCTGCTCTATCCTGAAGTTAATCTCCCCTGAGTTTTTGTAACGTTCGATTTTACCTATCAGCTGGGACAAAGAGTGACCCTTAGCCTTCATCTCCGATATGATTCCCAAAATAATGAGTGAAGCCATAATTCCGGAATCACTGTAAAAGAAATCACGGAAATAGTAGTGACCCGCAAGTTCTCCTCCGAATATACCGTCTATCTCCCTGAGTTTGTGAGCGGCATATGCACGGCCCACCTTCCATGTAACCATCTCTCCACCCATAGGCGAGAGATATTCACCGACAGCCTTGGAACTTCTTATATCCTGAAGCACCTTTCCCTTTTCTCCCCTCTCTTCGAGGAAATAGTGACCCAGAAGGGCTATCATCAGATCGGGTGAGATAAAGCGGGCGTTTTCATCAACAAACATAACCCTGTCGGCATCCCCGTCAAATATAACGCCTACATCACATCCCTTCTCAAGGACTTTATCCTTTAGAGCTTTTACATTTTCAGGAATCAGCGGATTTGCCTCATGATTTGGAAAAGATCCGTCAAGCTCGTCGAAAATATAGTGGAGCTTTTCGTTACCGATGCCCAGCACATCCTTTATCAGAAGTGCGGCCATACCGTTAGAGACATCCACTGCAATATTGAGGTTGCTCAGATCTTTTTTATACTTCAGAAGAAACTCTATATATTCTCCCTTCACGTCAAGATTTTCAACCTTTCCTCTTTTTTGTGCAACAGGGGTAGGTTTGTTCTCGTCAATCCACTGCTTGATAGTGCCGAGGCCCGAATCAAGTCCTACCGGCAAAGCATTCTCGCGTGAGACTTTAATTCCATTGTACTCCTTGGGATTGTGGGATGCTGTAATCTGAGCTGAAGCCTTAAATCCATACTTTCCGGTTGCATAATATACCATCGGAGTTGTGGAGAGTCCAAGATCAACAACATCTGCCCCATAATCGGTTATCCCGGCAATGAGTGCGCTATGGATCTCCGGTGATGAACTTCTGGCATCCATACCGACCAGAACTCTGTCACTGTGCAAAAGTTCCGGAATAAAGTATCCAACCTTATATGCCACATCTTTATCAAAATCCTTATTGTATATTCCTCTGATATCGTATGCGTGAAATGCTCCCATAGTAACTTGATTTTATTTTTGTTGGGCTGTTTTGTAGAATGTCTTGACCTTACCGGACTTAATGTTGTTCAGCTTTCCCTGAATCATCTTCCTCCTGATAGGTGCGGTGAGGTCGGTGAAAAGGACCCCGTCCAGGTGGCTCATCTCATGTTGCACCATCCTGCATGCAAAATTGTCAAAGGTCTCCTCGTGCTTCACAAAATCGGCATCGTAGTATGCAACCTTTATCTTTTTTGGTCTGACAACATCGGCATGAATCTCCGGGATGCTGAGACAACCCTCGCTGTACTCAATTTTCTCCTTGCTCTCCTCTAAAACAACCGGATTTATCATTGTTCTCTTGAAATCTGCCAGTTCAGGAGAGTCTTCTCCTAAAAGCGAACCATCGACAATGAGCATCCTGATTGACTTACCCACCTGAGGTGCGGCCAGTCCGACCCCGTCAGCCTTGCTCATCGTTTCCCACATATCCTCTTCAAGCTTCTTGATCTCTTCTTTTAACTCTTCCCGTGTAATATCAATCTCTTCTGCTTTCTCTCTGAGGATGTCATTTCCATATAAATAAATTGGAAGTACCATAATAACTTTATCTATTGTTTATTTCTGTCTAAATAGCTTTGCAGGATGATAGCCGCACTTATTTTGTCGACCATCGCCTTGTCTCTGCGGTCCATTTTTTTCACCCCTCCGTCAATCATAGTTCTGAATGCAAGTTGTGAAGTGAAACGCTCATCTTCCAGTTTAACAGGTATTGAAGGAAATTGTTTCCTAAGCCTGTTGAGAAACTGATCTACATATTGAGCCGCTTCTGATGGTTTGTTGTTGAGATTCATAGGATAACCTACGACAAAAAGTATCACTTGCTCCTTCTCGATATAGCCTTTAAGATAGTCTATTATAGAAGCTGAAGGAACAGTGTCAAGTGCTGAGGCAAAAATCCCGAGTGGATCACTCACTGCCACCCCTACTCTCTTTTTGCCATAATCTATCCCTATAATTCTCTCCATAGGGCAAAGTTAGTTATTTTTTTAGTACTTTTGAGGCTTATAAATTTCGTTATGCCAAGATTATTCACATACACGGATTTCGCTGGTGGAAGCGACAAAGTAAGGGCTTATGCAGACAAGCACACTCCGGTTATAATCTGCGATTTGGAGGCTGAAAGAGATACCCCTTTTCAGGCAAAAGTCAGGATAGGGATGAACATTAAACACCCTAACACATCCGAGCACCATTTTGAGTACATTCAGTTATGGAATCTGGAGACACTCGTCGGGGAGGTTAAGCTTTCATGTGGCAGCTATGGCAATAATCCCATACAGATTGAAACAGTTTTTACATTTATCCCCAAGGTGAGCATGAGACTTACAGCTTTAGCTTATTGCAACAAGCACGGTTTATGGAGAAGCGAAGAGATATTTATCAAAGTTTATGACAAGAGTTAAGAAGGAGAAAATCAAGATACTCCACAGCAAGTTCCGTTTTTCGGTGTTCAATGATACCTCCCATGAGGAGCTTTTTGTCTTCAGGGCAAAGGGGCTCATGTTTATACTCAGTATTTGCCTTACTGTTATTTTTATCATCATTTCAGTTACCATTCTGATATCATACACCCCTCTCAGAGAGTTCATACCCGGTTATCCAAATGCTCAGACCAGACGTGCGATTGTCGAAAATGCCCTAAAGGTGGACTCACTTGAAAATGTGTTGAAACTTTCGGAGTATCAACTAACTAACATACAGCGCATTGTAACAGGGCAAGAGCCTGAGGAGATGGAATTGAACACCAGCCCTGCCTCTACAGTTGACACTTCAATCATTAAGGCTGAAAAGATAAAAGAGGACTCAATGCTGCGCGAAGAGGTGATCCGCCAGGAACAATTTAACATTGGCAAAAAAAGAGGGATAGAACAGATTGAGGGGCTACACTTTTTTCCACCGGTAAAAGGCATAATCTCTGACGGATACAATGCTGCCCTGAATCACCCCTATCTCGACATAGCCACCCCATCAAACACGGTTGTGTGTGCCACTCTTGACGGTACGGTCATGCAGGCAACCTGGACAGATGAGGCAGGTTTTATTATTCAGATACAACACAGCAACGATTTAGTCTCAATATACAAGCACAACTCCAAATTACTGAAAAAGTCCGGAGACAAAGTTACCGCAGGAACAGCTATAGCGCTTACCGGAAATACCGGGAGTATCACTACTGGCTCACATCTGCATTTTGAGTTGTGGCATAAAGGTGTTGCCATAGACCCTTCAAAATATATTAAATTCTAAGAGAGACGAATGAAGCGAAGAGTTGCCATTTTAGGATCAACAGGCTCTATCGGCAATCAGGCCCTTGAGGTTATCTCAAGACACCCTGAAATGTTCGAAGTTGTCACCCTGACTGCCAATACTAATGCACAGTTATTGATAAAACAGGCCAAAGAGTTTGACCCAGATTCCGTTGTTATTGCAAGTGAGGCTAAATATGATGAGGTGTTCAAAGCCCTTGACCCGCTTGGAATAAAAGTATTTACAGGAGAAGACTCCATATCGGAGATAGTCAGGAGCAGCACTATTGACATAGTTCTTACAGCCATGGTCGGATTCAGCGGTTTGAAGCCGACAGTTGAGGCAATAAAGGCAGGTAAGGCGATAGCGCTGGCCAACAAAGAGACGCTTGTAGCTGCCGGTGAGATAATTACAAAGCTGGCTGCCACACACCACGTTCCTATAATACCCGTAGACTCCGAGCACTCCGCTATTTTCCAATGTCTTCAGGGACACATGGGAGAGATTGAGAAAATATTACTGACCTCTTCAGGAGGCCCATTTTTCACAAAGAGTGCCGAGGAGATTGCCAATGCAACAGTTGAGCAGGCATTAAACCATCCCAAATGGAATATGGGAGCCAAAATCACCATCGATTCAGCCAGTATGATGAACAAAGGGCTTGAGCTTATAGAGGCAAAATGGCTGTTCTATGTTAAACCTTCCGATATTGAGATTATAGTGCATCCTCAGTCCATTGTCCACTCCATGGTACAGTTCAAGGACGGGGCTGTTATTGCACAGCTAAGCCATCCGGACATGAGACTGCCGATCCTTTACGCCCTCTCGTACCCATACAGAGTGGATCTGGATACAAAAAGGCTGGATTTTGCCGAGGTAAGGAATCTCGATTTTTTCAAACCCGATTACAACAAATTCCCATGTTTGAGAATAGCAACCGAGGCTATCAGCAAGGGCGGAAACCTTCCGTGTTCAATGAATGCCGCGAATGAGGTGGCGGTTCATCATTACCTCAAAGGCGGTATGCCTTTCTCGGCCATTCCAAAAGTAATTGAAAATGTGCTCTCTGGAACAAAATTTGTTGCTGAGCCGACTTTGGAGGAGATATTCGACACAGACATGCTTGCACGGGAGCAGGCTAATATTGAAAAAAGAAAATATAACTAGAAAATGATAATATTTATTAAAATCGTACAGGTTATAGCTGCTCTGTCGCTGCTTGTCCTAATACATGAATTCGGCCATTTCTTCTTCGCAAGACTCTTTAAGATACGTGTTGAGAAGTTCTATCTTTTCTTTGACCCATGGTTCTCATTATTCAAGTTCAAGCCTAAAGGCAGCGATACCGAATATGGTATAGGCTGGCTTCCGCTCGGAGGTTATTGCAAGATCTCCGGAATGATTGACGAATCTATGGACAAAGAGGCAATGAAAGAGGAGCCAAAACCATGGGAATTCAGGAGCAAACCTGCCTGGCAAAGATTTTTCGTAATGTTTGGAGGTGTCTTCTTCAACTTCATATTGGCCATTCTTATTTACTCCTCTACCCTTTTCACATGGGGTGAAGAGTATCTGAAGAACAAAGACGCTGTTTATGGTGTGCAGTGTAATGACCTTGCCAAGGAGATAGGGTTCAGGAACGGAGACCGTGTCGTATCCATAGAAGGAATGCCTGTGGACCGTTTCCAGGACATACAGCTGAACATAGCACGCAATCAGGCAACAACAGCTGTCGTAATAAGAGACAGCGCGGAGGTTTCGGTAAGTATTGACCCTGACTACATCCCAGCTATACTCAATACACCGGGTATGTTTACCCTTCGTGTACCTTACGAGGTGCTTTCGGTGCCGGACAGCTCTCTTAACTACAATGCCGGTCTGATGCCCGGAGACCGTGTCGCAGAGGTTGACTCACAGAAGGTCTTCATAATTCAGGATATTCAGGAAATTCTGATGGAGCATAAAGGTGACTCTGTAAGCTTCCTGATAAACCGCGGCGGCACATTGATTCCAAAAGTACTGGCAGTAGATACAGCCGGAAGGATCGGTGTCTTTCTGAACAGTGATGTGCATAAATTCTTTAATGTAACACAGGTAAATTACTCTCTTCTGTCGGCCATACCGGCCGGAGCCAACAAGACAATCTCCACAATAACAAATTATGTAAAAGAGCTGGGATTGATCTTCTCTCCAAAAACGGAAGCATACAAATCTGTCGGAAGCTTCATAGCGATTGGTAATATTTTCCCAAGCACCTGGGAGTGGGAGATATTCTGGAATATAACAGCATGGCTCTCAATAATGCTTGCTGTCATAAACCTCATACCTATCCCGGCACTTGACGGCGGGCATATACTTTTCCTTCTTTATGAGATAATAACCCGCAGAAAACCGAGTGACAAGTTCCTTGAGATTGCGCAAGTCATAGGAATGCTATTTTTGCTTGCCATAATGTTCCTTGCTTTCGGAAACGATATTTACAGACTTTTTAAATAACAAGAACATGAGAAAAATAAATCTGGTACTATTCCTTGTTTTAGGATCACTTCTTGCTTCATGTAAAGGAGGTCCGAAGCTTATGCCAAGCATCAGCGGTAAAGCCGGTGAAGTGATTGTAGTAATCAGCAAAGGGGACTGGGAGTCCGATCCCGGAATCACCCTTCGCTCAGTCCTTGGATCTGAACATCCTTATCTGCCCCAGATAGAACCTCTCTTCAACCTGGTAAATGTTCCGGAAAATGCATTTTCCAACATTTTCCAGACACACAGGAACATTATCATTGTTCACACAGCCGTAAACGTACAAGAACCGACAATTGCCTATCAGGAGAATGTCTGGGCAGCACCTCAGACAGTAGTTACCATCTCCACAGCAAATGCCAAGGATGCAGCTGAACTTGTCACCAAAGAGAGTGACAAACTCACAAATGTTTTCCTGCAAGCAGAGAGAAACAGGAACATATCCAACGCCAAGAAGTATGAGGAGAAAGCACTCAGAGATGTTGTAACTGCAACATTCGGGGGATCTCCGTACTTCCCGAAAGGCTACACCCTTAAGAAGAAGACTGCTGATTTTATCTGGATATCTTATGAAACCACATACACAAATCTCGGAGTCTTTGTATACAGCTATCCATTCAAGGACAGTACAGACTTCACTCCAGCAAAACTTCTTGCAATGAGGAATGATGTGCTTTTCCGCAATGTTCCCGGCGAGATGGAGAACTCATACATGACAACCAATATGTCGATAGATCCTGGGTTCAGATGGGTGAAATACAATAAAAGAAGTTTTGTTGAGCTGAGAAGTTTGTGGGAAGTACAGAACGACTTCATGGGCGGACCATTTGTAGATCATGTTTTTCTGGACAAGGAGAAACAGAAGTTGATCGTACTTGAGGCGTTCGTCTATGCACCAAGATATGATAAAAGAAATTATCTCAGACAGGTTGAATCAATAATATATTCCTTTGAATTTTTCTAAAATTTTTTGGAACTAATTAGATAATTTCTACCTTTGCACTCCCTAATCCTGAATAGGGTGCACGGTCGGTTCGTCTAACGGTTAGGACTCAAGATTTTCATTCTTGCAATAGGGGTTCGATTCCCCTACCGACTACCAAAATAAAAAAAAGAGAGAAATGGCAAATCACGCATCAGCAGACAAGCGCGCTCGCCAAAGCGAAAAACGCAGAGTGCATAATAAATATTATGCAAAGACAACACGTAATGCGATTAAAGCGTTACGTAACACTACAGACAAATCAGCAGCAGAGGCACTCCTCCCAAAGGTATCCTCTATGCTTGACAAATTAGCCAAAGTTAAAATCATCCACGCAAACAAAGCTGCAAATCTAAAAAGCGGTATTGCTGCATATGTGAGCAAATTGGCGTAATTTTTACTTGTTGGCATTTAGATTAAAGAAAGCTTTCCAAACTTTGGGAAGCTTTTTTTAATATCAGACCGACATGAATAAAAGATTATCCATCAAAGAGTGGCAAAAGGAAGAGAGACCGAGGGAGAAGCTTGTGGCAAAAAGTGCCGCTGCACTTGATGACAGTGAACTTATTGCAATTATCCTCGGCAGTGGAACAAAAGGAGTAACGGCTGTAGATATGGCCCGGGAACTTTTATCATCGTGCAACAACAACCTCAGGGAACTATCAAGGTTAAGCGTAGATAAACTCACATCTAGATTCGGAATAGGTCCGGCAAAGGCAATCACTCTCACGGCCCTTTTCGAAATTGCCAGGAGGTACTCATTTACAGAAAACAGAGTGCAGGCACAGATCCAATCCTCGTCAAGCGCTGCCGGATTGATAAGTCCTATCTTGAGAGATCTTTCTCACGAAGAGTGTTGGGTGCTATACCTTAATAGGGCAAATAAGCTGATATCCAAGGAGCGTCTCAGTATCGGAGGGGTCTCTGCAACCGTAGTTGATATAAAGATCGTTATAAAGAATGCTCTCGAGAAGCTGGCAAGCTCTCTGATACTGGTCCACAATCACCCCTCCGGAAATGCGAAGCCGGGAGAAAACGACAAGGTCCAGACAAGGTTGCTGAAAGAGGCTGCCGCTCTTTTCGACATATCACTTCTAGATCACCTTATTATTGCCGGTGATGAATATTTTAGCTTTGCCGACGATGGACTAATCTGATATTTTCATACCTTTGAATGATATTCTGAAAATAAACAACCAATGAGAATCATAAACCTTGGAGAGAAGAATTCTGTCCTCAACAACTTTATAGCTGAAATACGTGATCATGTAGTACAAAAGGACAGCCTTCGCTTTCGGAGGAATCTTGAGAGAATCGGGGAGATATTTGCATATGAGATAAGCAAAGAGCTCGTCTACTCTTCAAAGAGCATTCAAACACCCCTCGGCATAGCTTCATGCAATACAATCGACGACTCTGTTGTTCTGGCAAGCATAATGAGAGCCGGATTGCCTCTGCACAACGGTATGTTGTCACTCCTTGACAAATCGCAGAATGCCTTTATTGCAGCATACAGGAAATACGGTAAAGACAACAAGTTCACAATACAGATAGAGTATGCCAGCACTCCCTCAGTAGAAGACAAGGTGCTGATTCTGGCCGACACAATGCTTGCAACCGGCTCATCACTGGTGCTGGCCTATAACAAACTCTGCGATAACGGGAATCCTAAAATAAGCCATATAGTCTGCCCTATTGCCAGTGTAGATGGCATAGAGTATATCTCAAAGCACCTTCCTCATAAAAATACTACACTATGGGTGGGAGCCATTGACGAGGAACTTACCATCAAGTCATATATTGTGCCCGGACTGGGAGACGCAGGAGATCTGGCTTACGGAAGCAAATTGTAGACAACTTCGCCGCCGACAATAGTCATAAGTACCCTGGTTGAAGGAATCTCGTAATCGGGGGCTGTCATTATATCTCTGTCCAGCAGAACGAAGTCCGCGTACTTACCCTTTTCTATACTACCCTTGACACTCTCTTCAAAAGAGGCTTTTGCTGCCCATATTGTCATCGATTTGAGAGCCTCCTCCTTGGTAAGGGCATTTTCGGGCTGAAATCCTGAATCCGGCTCGAATTCCAGATTCTTCCTATATACTGCGGCAAAGAACGTATAAATAGGACTTACCTTCTCTATCGGAAAATCTGTTCCTGAAGGCAACCACCCCAGTTGAGAAAGCAGTGCCTTGTATGCATATGAATCCTTGATCCTGCTGCCCAACCTTTCATCAGCCCAAAACATATCAGAAGTGGCATGCGTTGGCTGAATCGAAGGTATAATTGAATACTTCCCGAAAAGATTAATGTCTGAAGGATCCACCACCTGAGCATGTTCTATTCTCCACCTGAGATCATTTTTCGTTTTTAAGAGGGAGCCGTAAACACGCAGAGCCTCATGGTTAGCCTGATCTCCTATGCAGTGAGTGGCTACCTGAAAACCGTTTTTCAGTGCCCATGCACATTGTCTTGTGAATACCCCCTCACTACCTATTCTTATACCGGTAGTTGACGGATCGTCTGAATAAGGATACTTCAGCAAAGCGCCTCTCGAACCAAGAGCTCCGTCTATATATAACTTAAGTGTGCCTACCCTCATCCTTCCGTTTCTGTATGGAGCTTTAAAATGGTTCATATTCTCCTCACTTGCTGTCAGCCATACATCGGACCTGATTTTCAGCTTTCCCTTTGTATACAAGGTGTCTAGCGACAGTATGCAGGAGAGGCTCTCCTCGGCATCAGATATAGAGGTGAGACCGTTTTTAAAACACTCCTCTTCTGCGGTCATGATGACCTTTTCCAGAGACTTCCCTGTTGGCTTGGGTATTGAATTCTTGAACCTCTCAGCCGTATTCTCAAGAAAAATACCTGTAAAACGGCCGTTTTTTATCAGAGCCTCTCCTGGAGGTATGGATGGATCTCCCGGTTTAATCCCGACTCTGTCTATTGCGGCATTATTAGCTATTACTGCATGAAAGTCAATCCTCGTAAGAATTACAGGGGTTTTTGGAAACAGCTCGTTCAGCTTCTCATTGGTAGGAAACGACTTGTCTTCCCAAAGGTTTTGATCCCAGCCCTCGCCAAGAATATAGGAGACAGGTTTATCCTCGATGAACTCTTTGATTCTGGCTAAAATCTCGTCAAATGACCCTACGCCGCGAAGATCGCAAGTCATAAGACCCTCTCCGAGACTAATGAAGTGGCAATGTGCATCATTGAAACCCGGGTAAAGGAAACCACCCTTGAGATCTATATAGCTATCTGAACGATATCTGTTCAGAATCTCTTCATCTCCTCCCGTGGCAACAATGATTCCATGTTTTACCGTAATGGCGGTACATTTCGAAAAAACCGAATCTACGGTGTAGACATCACCATTGTATAGAATGAGGTCTGCCTTCTCTTTCATCTCACAGGACAGGGTTGTTAAAGCCAATAACAGCAATATGTATATTTTTCTTATCATTGGAGTGTAATCTTAGAGCTCCTTCCTAAGCCTTGCAATAGGAATGTTGAGCTGTTCACGGTATTTGGCAACAGTTCTTCTTGCAACCTTATACCCTTTTTCAACCAGGACAGTTACAAGCTCTTCATCTGTCAGAGGCCGTTTCTTGTCTTCCTGATCTATGCTTTCCGCAAGAATATTCTTGATTTCACGGGTAGAGACCTCCTCTCCGTTCTCAGTCATAAGACCTTCCGAGAAGAAATACTTAAGCGGATAAATGCCGAAATGAGTCTGTATGTATTTACAGTTCACCACCCTGGAAATTGTGGATATGTCAAGCTTCGTTTTCTCAGCGATATTCTTCAGGACCATAGGTTTCAGCTTTGTCTCGTCACCGTCTATGAAATATTCATGCTGGAATTCAATAATCGCATTCATAGTGTTCTGAAGGGTATTGTGCCTTTGCTTGATTGCCTCAATGAACCACTTTGCCGAGTCCAGTTTCTGTTTGACAAATGTTACTGCCTCTTTTCCGGATTTGCTGCCCGATTTTGAAGAGGAGATAAGCAGGTCAGCGTATCGCTTGTTAACTTTAAG
>JAQVBQ010000010.1 GCA_028690215.1 Bacteroidales bacterium
CCGGAATAACAAAAAGATCTCAGGCCAGGTTGATAAGTTCTTTAAAGTCGTTCTACAGTTTTCTGGAGGAGAGTGGGCAGTGCAAAAAAAATCCTGCCGAAAAACTGGAACCGCCCAAAATCCTTCAATATCTCCCGGTGGTACTGTCAGTAAAGGAGGTGTTGTCTGTTATAGACTCAGTTGACAGGAGTACATATGAGGGAGAGAGAAATAAGACTATATTAGAAGTTCTCTACTCTTGTGGTCTGCGTGTCAGCGAGGTGGTAAACCTGAAGATTTCCGACCTCTTTTTGCAGGAAAGATTTATCAGGGTAATGGGTAAGGGGAGCAAAGAGAGACTTGTACCACTTGGAGACCCTGCAGCAGATGCATTAGTAATCTATTTGTCAATTAGGGGAAGATTGCCACTGAAACGGGGGTGTGAAGATGTCGTTTTCCTAAATAGGAGAGGAGGTAAGCTCTCCCGGCAGATGATATTTCTGATTGTTAAGAGTCAGGCAGAAATTGCCGGTATAACTAAAGAGATATCCCCACATACATTCCGTCACTCTTTTGCAACACATCTTGTTGAAAACGGTGCTGATTTGCGTGTTGTACAACAGATGCTCGGTCATGAAAGCATTCTCACGACAGAGATCTATACACATGTGGATAGTGAAAAATGGCGTGAAGGCATTTTAAGGTGCCATCCACGACGTTAAACTTTCAGATAGGAATCGATACAGGTATTATTCCCACTCAATTGTTGCAGGTGGTTTTGAAGAGATGTCATAGACAACCCTGTTCACCCCTTTAACCCTGTTTATAATCTCATTTGAAACATCGGCCAAAAACTCGTATGGCAGATGAACCCAGTCAGCAGTCATGCCATCGGTAGATGTAACGGCCCTCAGTGCTATGGTGTATTCGTATGTTCTCTCGTCACCCATGACTCCTACACTTTTTACAGGAAGAAGTATTGTTGCCGCCTGCCATACATCATTATAAAGTCCTGCCTTTCTGAGTCCTTCAATAAAATAGTGGTCAGCCTCCTTTAGAATGTCTAGTTTCTCAGAAGTAACCTCGCCCAATACCCTTATACCGAGTCCCGGACCTGGGAAAGGATGTCTGGAAATGAGCTCGTCTTTAATTCCAAGAGTCCTTCCTACTTTACGAACCTCGTCTTTAAACAGAGATCTCAGAGGTTCTACAACCTTGAGTTTCATATAGTCAGGAAGCCCACCCACGTTGTGGTGTGACTTGATTGTTGAGCTGGGGCCATTCACTGAGGTTGACTCAATTACATCAGGGTAGATTGTGCCCTGAGCCAGCCATTTTGCGTTTTCTACTTTATGTGATTCAGCATCAAATACCTCTATGAAAGCATTACCGATAGCCTTTCTTTTTTTCTCGGGATCTGTAACGCCTTTAAGAGCAGAGAGGAATCTTTCGGAGGCATCCACTCCGGTTACATTTAATCCCATATTTTTGTATGAGGCAAGGACCGATGTGAATTCATCCTTTCTCAATAAACCATTATCAACAAATATGCAGTGAAGGTTGCTTCCGATAGCTTTGTTCATAAGTACGGCTGCAACAGTGGAATCCACTCCGCCTGAGAGACCTAATATAACATGTTCGTCTCCGATTTTTTGCTTCAGAGTCTCAATTGTGTTCTCAATAAATGAGTCGGGTGTCCAGTCGCCTTTACATCCGCAAATATTCTTTACGAAGTTCCCGAGCATTTCGGATCCCATCTCAGTATGGTAAACTTCAGGGTGGAACTGTACAGCATATGTCTCTTCTCCTTTGATTCTGAATGCGGCATTTGAAATACTTCCAGTCGATGCAATTGCTACCGAATTGTCGGGAAGGGCTGAGATGGTGTCTCCGTGGGACATCCATACCTGTCTGTTTGATGGTATGTTATTAAACAAAGGACATTGGGTATCTTCTATTGAGAGCATTGCTCTCCCGTATTCTCTTGAAAAAGAGCGGTTGACCTCGCCTCCGAATTTTTGTGCTAGATATTGCGCTCCGTAGCAAATCGCCAGTAGAGGTAACTTACCCTTGATATAAGACAGATCAATCTGGGGAGCTTGCGGGTCTCGGACAGAAAAAGGACTACCGGATAAAATAACCCCTTTTACGCTTTGGTCAATTTCGGGAATCTTGTTATAAGGGTATATCTCACAATAGACATTGTGTTCTCTTACCCTCCTTCCAATGAGCTGAGTAACCTGAGAGCCAAAGTCAAGTATAATGATTTTTTCTGTCATAAGGGAATATTTTTCGTAAATTGTAACCTGCAAAAGTAAATAAAATATTACTTTTGCGCCCTGAATTATGCAAAAAATAAGAAATATTGCCATCATTGCCCACGTGGACCATGGCAAAACTACACTGGTAGACAGAATGATACACCATGCCAAGCTCTCTAGGGAGGTTGAAAAAATGGGTGATCTGATTTTGGACAACAACGATCTTGAAAGGGAGAGGGGAATAACAATTCTGGCAAAAAACGTCTCGGTTCCATATAAAGATTATAAAATCAACATTATTGACACTCCCGGACACGCAGATTTCGGTGGTGAGGTTGAAAGAGTGCTTAACATGGCAGACGGTGTTTTGCTATTGGTTGATGCTTTTGAGGGAACAATGCCACAGACAAGGTTTGTGCTTCAGAAAGCTATTGAAATGGGGAAAAAACCCATTGTCGTGATTAATAAGGTTGATAAACCTAACTGTAGACCTGATGTAGTAAATGAACAGGTTTTTGATCTGATGTTCAGTCTCAATGCCACAGAGGAGCAGTTGGATTTCAAGACAGTGTACGGTAGTGCAAAACAGGGCTGGATGTCTACTGACTGGAAAAATGAGACCACAGACATAACTGCACTTTTTGATACAATCCTTACCGAGATTCCTGAACCCGAAATGTTGGAGGGAACACCTCAGATGCTGATATCCTCATTGGAGTACTCTCCATATGTAGGTCGTATTGCGGTAGGGCGTGTACGCAGAGGCTCCTTGAAGCCAGGAATGCAGATATCTCTCTGTAAGAGGGATGGAACAGTTGAAAGAAGTCGTATAAAAGATCTGATGGTTTTCAGCGGTCTTGAAAAATCTAAAACCGAAGAGGTAAAGAGCGGGGATATTTGTGCAGTTGTAGGTATAGATGGATTTGATATAGGTGATACAATAGCAGACTATGAGAATCCTGAGGCGTTACCGCCAATATCGGTGGATGAGCCGACAATGAGCATGCTTTTTACCATTAATGATTCACCGTTTTTTGGAAAAGAGGGAAAGTATGTTACTTCAAGGCATATAAAAGAGAGGCTTGACAAGGAGCTCGAGAAGAATCTTGCTCTGCGGATAAAGAACGGCCTTACTGCCGATTCATTTATCGTTAACGGCAGGGGTGTCTTACATATCTCTGTTTTGATAGAAACCATGAGGAGAGAGGGCTTTGAATTGCAGGTAGGACAGCCTAAAGTGCTTGACAAGACTATTAATGGTGTCAGGTGTGAGCCTATGGAGCATCTTACAATTGATGTCCCTGAGGAGCATGTAGGCAAGGCCATAGAGATGACTACAAGGAGAAAAGGCAGCCTGATGCACATGGAGCACAGGAATGAAAGGGTTCACCTTGATTTTGAAATACCTTCAAGAGGATTGATCGGTCTGAGAAGCAATTTGATGACAGCATCACAAGGAGAGGCGGTTGTTGCTCACAGATTCAAAGGTTATGAACCATATAAGGGAGATATTGAGAAGAGAAATAATGGCTCTCTTGTAGCTTTGGAGTCCGGTATGGCAGTTGCATATGCGATGGATAAGCTTCAGGACAGAGGAAAATTCTTTATCAACCCGGGTGAAGATATATATGCCGGTCAGGTTGTCGGTGAGCATACAAGAGCAGACGATTTGGGTATAAATATTTGTAAGACAAAGAAACTTACCAACATACGTGCCTCAGGAACAGATGATAAGGCTGTTCTGCCACCTCCTATAGTATTCTCTCTGGAGGAGGCTCTTGAATATATTCAGGAGGATGAACTAGTGGAGGTTACACCTCACAGCATGAGGATAAGAAAAATATACCTCGACGAGACCGAGAGAAAGAGAAGAAAGGGTTGATCCGGGTTGCTATTTTAAAAAAATAGATTATCTTTGCGGGCTCATTTATAATATGGGAAAAGAGCCGGATAACTTATATACAATTCCTGTAAAGGGGTTGTCAGTCGGAAAACATCAGTACAGTTTTCTGATTGATAAAAAGTTTTTTGAAGATTTTGAAAACTCACAGATTCTTGGAGCATCTCTGAAAGTAGATGTTGATCTTGAGAGAAGTGAGACATGGATTAGGATTGTAAGTGCCATTCATGGAACTATTTCCGTTGAGTGTGACAGATGTCTGGATGAATTGGTTATTCCGTTAAAGACCGAAGCCTCTCTTTTGGTAAGGTTCGTGAAAAACGAGGATGAACCGGAAGAGGATCTGGAGACAATAACACTTGATCCTTCAGAGGTCATTTTAGACCTCAGACAGTTCTTTTACGATTATATTTGCCTCTCTATGCCTATGCAGATGGTGCATGAAGAGGGAAAATGCGATCCGGAAATGATTGCAAGGCTTGAAAATGCGAGGGGAGAGAAACCCGTTGGGGAAAATGGCTCACCTTTTGATAGATTAAAAGATTTATTGAATTAATTAAGTTAAATTATTTAGATATGGCACATCCGAAACACAAGATTTCAAAAACCCGCAGGGATAAAAGAAGGACACATGATCATGCAGCGGTTCCAACACTTGCTAATTGTTCTAACTGCGGTGCCGCAGTCCTTTATCACCGTGTTTGCCCTGAATGCGGCTACTACAGAGGCCGTCTTATGGTGCAGAAAGCTACTTCGTAGTCTTCTCTTATGAGGATTGGTCTGGATATTATGGGCGGTGACTACGCTCCTTTGAATACTGTTTCAGGAGCAATAGACGTCTATTCCAAACTAAATCCCGGGACAGAATTGTACCTGTTAGGTGATCAGTTTAGGATTACCGAGATTTGTAGCCAGAAAGGCTTCGATCCCGGTAATTTTACTATTGTACACTGTTCACAGACAATAAAAATGGACGATCATCCTGTGAAATCTTTTCAAAAGAAACAGGATTCAAGTATTGTAGTGGGCTTTAATATGCTCCGCAATGGTCAGATTGATGCCCTGGCAAGTGCCGGAAATACCGGCGCTGTATTGACAGGCTCATATCAGATTCTCAAACCTTTACCCGGAATTATGAGACCGTGTATCTCTGTTGAGATGCCTCTTCTTAATGGCAAGAAGATGCTGATCCTGGATGTCGGTTTTAATGTGGATTCCAAGCCGGATGTCCTGTACCAGTTTGGTATACTCGGTTCGATATATGCAAGGGCGATGATGGGAATTGAGAGGCCTAAAGTAGCACTTCTCAATGTGGGAGAGGAGGAGGAGAAGGGAAACATGGTGACAAAAGAGGCATACAAACTTATGTCGGATTCAACTGATTTTGACTTTGTCGGCAATATGGAGGCGAATCGCCTCTTCGATGGAGACATTGCCGATGTTCTTGTCACAGATGGTTTCTCTGGAAATATCTGTCTTAAACAGGCAGAAGGAATGTATAATCTTTTAAGAAAACTCAATATTAAGAATGACTTTCTTGAAGGATACAATTATGAAGATTATGGCGGCACGCCGGTCCTGGGAGTACCGGCTCCGGTGATTATAGGCCATGGAGCATCATCTCCGTTAGCTGTCGCAAATATGATAACCAGTACCGAAAGGGCTCTGGAACGGGATTTAGTAGGGAAGTTCAAGGAGGTACTTTTAAGAAACTAAAATGAAAGCTGTAATTAAAGGAATAGGCGGTTATATTCCTGAATATATACTGACAAATCAGGAACTATCCACAATGGTAGATACCACAGATGAGTGGATAATGTCAAGAATAGGGGTGAAAGAGAGACGAATCCTAAAAGAAGATGGTCTTGGAACCTCTTATATGGGAACTCTTGCCGTAGAAAATTTGCTTAACAAAACAGGGGTCTCAAAGGATGAGATTGATATGCTGATTTGTGCCACAGTCACCCCTGATATGCTCTTTCCGGCAACTGCAAATATTATTTGTGACAAAGTGGGTATTAAAAATGCCTGGGGCTATGATATCAATGCCGGATGTTCCGGTTTTATCTTCAGTTTCACTACTGCTGCATCTTTTATAGAGTCAGGCAGGGCAAAAAAGATTATTCTTGTTACCGGAGAGAGAATGTCTTCTATAACAAACTACCAAGACAGAACGACTTGTCCTCTGTTTGGAGATGGTGCTGTTGCAATGCTTATTGAGGCAACCGAAGATAACTCTATCGGGCTTATGGATGAGATTCTACATGTGGACGGTGTGGGAAGACAATATCTTTTCCAGAAGGCCGGAGGATCAATGTACCCGCCAACAGAAGAGACTGTCAGGAACAGGGAACACTATATCTATCAGGACGGCCAGGTAGTATTCAAATATGCCGTAAGCCGTATGGCTGATGTCTCTGCTGAGATGATGGAGAGACATAACCTTAAAGCCTCTGACATTGCTTTCCTCATTCCTCATCAGGCAAACCTTCGGATTATAGATGCAACTGCAAAGAGGATGGGGGTTAAGAAGGATAAGGTTCTGATCAACATAGAGAAATTCGGTAATACTGCAGGTACCTCTATACCATTAGTCCTCTGGGATTTCGAAAAGAGATTCAAAAAAGGGGACACGCTGATTTTGTCGGCATTTGGTGCAGGATTCACCTGGGGTGCTTTATACTACAAATGGGGTTACAATCCTCAATAGTTAAAACTTTACTTAATCAGGTATTACTTACAATATCCGAAAGGCATCATGTAGATGGCCTCCTCATCTGCAGGGAGTTGAAATAGCTTTTTCAACGCTTGGTCTGAAAATGCTCCCACAGCACAAGTTCCAAGATGAAGTGCTTCAGCCTGAAGATAAACGTTTTCTGCAGAGTGCCCCAGATCCATAAAAATGTATCTCTCTTTTCCACGCGCTCCGTATTTCTTAGAGCTCTTATCATATGCATCACTGTATAGCAAAACGGCAGGGGCCTCTCTTATCATTTTCTGATTGTATGAAGCAGTACTGGCCTCTTTTCTCAAATCCTCAGGAATTGTGCAAATAATACTGTGATCTTTTGAATTGTACTTGTAAAGACCCGGTTCTACTCCCTTAACGTTCCCTACCAATACATATATCTCCAGAGGATACAAGGCTCCTGCAGAGGGTGCGGTACGCAATCCTCCCTTTAAAGCCGGATTGCCATCTCTTTTTTCAGTAATGCCATAAGCCGACCAAAGAATCTGCGAAAGCTGCTCCATTGAAAGTTCCCTGTCCAGGAATTGCCTTCTCGAGCGTCTCTGTTGAAGGGCCTCTTCAACACTCATTGTTCCCTTTAAAGAGGGAGCTGGCAGTATGTATACCTTATCCTTTTCAGGATTGCCTGCAGGAGATTCGAGAGAAACTCCCATCATTAATATAAGTGCTGTAATAAATAGTTTCATGGTTGAGATGTTTATGTTTAATTATATGAAAATAGTAATTTTTAAGATTATAAGCCAATAAAAATCATTTTAAATAATAGTAAAAGGTGATACTAAATTTAAAAAGATTATTATCTTTACCCTATAAACATTAGAATTATGAAAAAGAGACAAACTATCGTATTGATCTTATTGCTGGCATTCCCGGCAATAGTTAATGCACAGACAAAAGAGATATCATATAAATTCGGAGGATTTGTTGAATTCAAGAGTTATTTCGATGATTATAGGTCTAAAACCTCAAGATATGACCTTCAATACAAATATCCATTGTCTCCCGATTTTAATGATGATGGTATCGATATAAATAAAAGCAATTCTTTGAATTACAGTATTGCTGCCAGCAGGTTGACATTTTCCGTATCGGGAATGAGGTTTCTGAATGCAGATGTGAATACTTATGCAGAGGCCGATTTTCTAGGTTCTGGGGAGAGTTATCTCAATATGTTCAATCTTCGTCATCTCTATATGAATTTTCAGTGGAAGAATAGCTCCCTGTTACTGGGGCAGACAAATCATCTGAACTACGTGGCAGAGGTTGCATCAAATATGGTTGGATTCGGTTCAGGATATCCTTTTAATTCTCTTAACAGGGGTATGCAGGTGAGGTATGAGACTAAACTTGCTGAAAAGATAAAGTTCCTTGCTGCAGCTGAAATGTATAGTGGTCACAAGTCTTTGGGGCCAGCCTCTGCACAGGCTCAGTCAGGTATACCTGATTTACACGCTCAGCTTAAGTTCGGAGATGCCGGCAAACTTTTCGGAGGAGTTACGTTTGGTTATAAGTTTTTTAAACCGAGGAATACAGATGTCTCTAAAAATCCTATCTCCACAACTGTATCTGCCTTTGATGTAAGTCTGTTCGCAAAGGCTGTAATCGGAAAGGGATACTCTCTAAAGCTCTGGGGTATTTACGGTGAAAATCTCTCGATGCTGAACATGCTTGGCGGTTATGGAAAAATAGAATATGCAGCTTCTGAACCACTCGACTTTGATTATACGAACTTACGTACTCTATCAACATGGGCAGAGTTTGAAACGCCTTCTTATAAAAATTTCAATCTTGGACTTTTCTATGGATATCAGAAAAATTGTGGAACAAAAGATAAGGTGGATACCTCTACTTATGGATCAAACTATCTCTATTTCTCTGATCAGAAGTTGGAGTGGTTTTCAAGAATATCACCAAGAATAACCTATAGCTTGTCCAAAAAATTGATATTTGGTCTCGAATATAATCTTACATTTGCAAAGTGGTCAAAAAGTGTTGATGAAAACATGAAACCAATTGTCAGCTTTGATGTTAACCACAACAACAGGCTGGAATTCATGGCTAAACTTATTTTCTAAAGGTGAATACAGGAAGGAGCGATCTTCTTTGGAACTATGCGGCGAGCTTTATGAGGCTTGCTTCAGCAATGATTATCCTTCCTCTTATTTTACGTTTGCTTCCGGACCAGGAGGTCGGTCTGTGGAATGTTATGATTGGGCTCAATGCCATGATCTATCTCCTCGATTTTGGGTTTTTTCAAACCTTTTCAAGATCTGTTACATATATTTTCTCAGGAGCAAGAGAGTTGAAAGGAGAGGGGCTCGGAGCTGCCAGTGAAGACGGAAAGATAGATTACTCCCTTCTGAAAGGATCATTGTCAGCAATGAGAGTCTTTTATGCCGGTGTTGCCATATTCCTTGTGATACTACTCTTTACCGGAGGCTATTTTTATATAGAGAAGCTGCTTGAGGGCTATTCAGGAGATGCCGAAAATGCAAGAATCGCCTGGTATCTTTATGGAATATTGCTCTCTTACCAGTTCTATACATATTATTACGACGCCCTCTTGGTCGGAAGGGGTATGATCAAGCGATCAAGGCAGATAATAGTCTTCTCTCAGTGCACCCACATCATACTTGCATCTACAATGCTTATTATGGGGTTCGGGATTATCTCAATGGTCTGTGGTCAGACACTGGCTACAATTTTGAACAGAATGCTTTCCAGACAAGCTTTTTATGACAAGGAGACCAAAGCTGAGGTCAGAAACGCCCAGCCTTCTTCATGGATAGTTATCCTGAAGACTTTATGGAAGACTGCATACAAATCTGGTTTGGCGAACCTGAGCCTAGTCTTAACAAACAAGATGCTTACTCTGATCGGAGGTCTCTTTATTCCTCTGGCAGTGTTAGGCTCTTACGGTATTACCAAGCAGCTGGCAGATCTTACATACACACTCTCGTTAATCTGGTTTATGACATTCCTGCCAAAACTGACTCAGAACAGGCTTTTGGGCAGGGAGGGTGAAGTAAAGCGCATCTATATAAAAGCGCAATACATCGCACTTGGCGTTTTTGCAGCTCTTTCTGTGGCAGTGGTGACCTTAGGTCCGTGGGCTTTGCGGATTATTAAGAGTAATACACCTTTGCTAGAGAGTGATCTGTTGGTGATACTATTTGCAGCCTCATTGTTTGAAGCTATCACTTTCCTCTCCACATCAGTTCTGGTTAGCAAGAACACCGTACCGCATTATAAGGCCCAGATGATGACGGCGGTGGCAACAATCGCTATTCTGTTGATTGTGCTGAATTATACAGAAGCAGGAGTAATAGCACTTATAATTGTGCCATTCTCTGTTCAGCTCATATATCAGCACTGGAAATGGACCTGCGCAGTTATAAGGGATCTTAAAGTCAGACTAGCTGACTATGACCCAAGAAAATATCTCAACTTTTAACAGGTAAATAGACTATCTTCCTCTTCTCTCCCTACGGCTTGGTTTTCTGGAATCCTTACCGTGAGAACTCTTTTTCCCGGATTTCCTGCCAAATTCTTCCCTCTTTCTTTCCGGCTTATCTGATCTCTCCGATCTCTCCGATCTCTTCCCGCCTTCGGGTCTCTCTCTGCGTTCAGCTCTTTCTCTGTGATCAGTCCTTTCGCCACGATCAGATCTCTCTCTGCGGTCTGGTCTTTCGCTACGTTCAGGCCTATCTCTGCGTTCGGATCTTTCACCACGATCAGATCTCTCTCTGCGTTCAAATCTTTCACCACGATCAGACCTCTCCCTGCGCTCCGGCCTATCTCCCTTAATCTGGGTGTCTGTTACCAGCTCCACCTTCAGTTTTCTTCCGCGATAGTCGGTATTATCAATAGTTTCGACAATGTATGAAGCCGAATTGGTTGTAACGGAGACGAATGACATCTCTTTGTGTATATCTATACGGCCAACACCTTTCTGACCGATTCCGCAACTTGAAAACATCCTTAGAAGATGTCTCGGAGTGATACCGGCTTTTGAACCGATACTTAGTTTTACCCAGCTGAAACCCTTTTCTGTCGGTAGATTGAAGCTGCCTTCGCCTCTTCCTTCTCCTCTGGATGACTCTTCACGGATATTCAGATCGGGAGCGTGTCTGTAATAGTCAAGGAAACGGTTGAATTCAATGGAAAGCATCTTCCAGATAATCTCCTCCTTGCTTACATCTTTCCACTTTTCATCTATCAAATTTATGTATTCTGCAATCTCCTCGCGTATTTCGGCATTCTTTACCTCCTCCACAAGATGGAGCATCTGACGAGTACAAACCTCTTCACCTGTAGGTATTTTGGCCTGTCCGAATGTTTTGCCTATAATCTTTTCAATTCTGCGAATCTTGTGCTGTTCCTTACTATTAATAATTGCTATTGAGATTCCGCTCTTGTCTGCACGACCTGTTCTTCCACTTCTGTGAGTGTACTGTTCAGCTTCATCGGGCAGATTGTAGTTGATTACATGGGTCAGTTCGTTCACGTCTATTCCCCTGGCAGCAACATCTGTTGCCACCAAGAGACTGAGATTCTTGCTCCTGAACCTTCTCATAACCTGATCACGCTGAGCTTGTGACAGTTCACCGTGAAGTGCATCAGCATTGTATCCATCCTTTATGAGTGACTCTGCTATCTCCTGAGTCTCCTGCCTGGTACGGCAGAAAATCATACCATATATGTCTGGATTATAGTCGGCTATCCTTTTGAGAGCCAGATATCTGTCCTTGGCGTGAACAATATAGTAGTAGTGTTTTACATTTTCTGAACCGGAGTTCCTAGTACCCACTGTTACAATTTCCGGCTTGGACATATAGTTTTTTGCAATGCCCTCTATTTCAATAGGAAGTGTTGCAGAGAAGAGTAAAGTCCTTTTCTCTTCAGGTGTGCAGTCGAGTATTGCGTCAAGTTCATCCTTGAATCCCATATTGAGCATCTCGTCAGCTTCGTCAAGAATCAATGTATGGATGTTTACTACTGAGGCAACACCTCTGTTCAGCAGGTCAACCATCCTGCCCGGAGTGGCAACAATTATCTGACACCCTTTTTTTAGTGCTTTAATCTGTCCCTCTATCCCGGCACCTCCATACACAGCAACAACCTCGAGATTGTCTATGTATTTACCGTAATTCAAGATGTCCTGGGAGATCTGTCTGCAAAGCTCGCGTGTCGGACTTAAAATAAGAGCCTGTGTCTCTTTTGAATTTGTGTCAATTGATTGAAGCAACGGAAGTCCGAAAGCTGCAGTTTTGCCGGTACCGGTCTGTGCAAGGCAGACGACATCGTCGTTTTCGTTTATGAGTTTTGGGATTATTCTTTGCTGTACTTCCGTAGGGTTGATAAAGCCAAGATCTGTAATGGCCTTGATAAGAGTATCTTTAAGGCCGAGGCTTTGAAATTGATTTGTCATTTAATATAAATAAACGGCAAAGGTATTCTAAATTATTTAATATCTCACTTTTATTCAGCTAAAACTCCTCCTTCGTGTAATCCGATCATAAAGCCATCTATGTTAGAAATAACCAAAAATGTAATAATTGCAAGAACAATTAATATGCTCCAGATAATAATCCGATTCGTTTTCTTTTTCATTGTATTATAGTTTAGTATATTCAAACATAAAGGTAATTCCCCTTTTTCGGGATCATAATTGGAAAATATTTAACTTTGAATAGGATAATTATCTTTTTTTAAATAATATTTCCAATATTAAATATATGAGCAAGGTCAGACACATAGGTGTTTTCGGTAAGAGAAACACAGGTAAGAGTTCCTTAATCAATACAATAACCGGCCAAAATGTGGCAATTGTATCGGATGTTCCCGGAACAACAACAGATCCTGTAAGAAAAAGGATGGAGGTATTCGGTTTAGGCCCTGTAGTATTTATTGACACTGCCGGTATAGACGATGATGGTAAGTTAGGGGAGAAGCGTGTTGAAAAGAGCCGTTTAGTTATTAAAACAATTGATCTGGCTATACTTATCTTTACAAATAATCAGATTGACAAATATGAGAGGGGGTTGATTAAATCTTTCAGAGATGATGAGCTGCCTTTTATAATGGTTCACAACCAGTCAGACATCGTGGCTCTCGATCCTGAACTGGCTTTGGATCTTTCGGAAAAAGAGGGGATAAATGTTCTTGAGTTTTCGTGTTCTCTTTTGGATGAGCAGGAGCAGAAAGAGGCTGTGGAAACGCTCACCTCTCTTATTATTGCGGGATTGCAGGACAGTTCACCTTCCAGAACAATTCTTGAAGGTCTTGCAGAGAAGGGTGATAAGATTGTGATGGTTTGTCCTATAGACAGTGAGGCACCTGAAGGGAGGCTCATACTACCTCAGGTAAATGCCATAAGGGATGCTCTGGACAGAGATGCCGTGGCTGTGGTTCTCCAGCCGGAGGCTCTCGAAAAGTATATTAAAGAGGAGTCTGTAAAACCTAAATTGGTAGTGACGGACAGTCAGGTATTTGAATATGTCAGTAAAATTGTCCCGGATGATATTCCGCTAACCGGTTTCAGCATGCTCCTTGCACGGAGCAAGGGGATTTTCCCTCATTATGTGAATGGGATTGATGCCATTAAAAACCTTCGAAACGGAGATAGGATACTTATACTTGAATCCTGTACTCATCACAGCTCTTGTGAAGATATAGGAAGAGTCAAGATTCCGCGGCTTTTGCAGAAAAAGTGTGGAATGGAGTTCTCATTTGATGTTGTTGGGGGGCTGGATTCTTTACCGGAGAATATTTTGAAGTATTCGATGGTCATTCAGTGCGGCGGATGCATGATAACTGACAGACAACTACAAGCTAGATTAAGACCTGCAATAAAAGCAGGAATACCTGTTGCAAATTACGGGATGGTGATTGCCTATTGTACTGGAATATACCAGCGGGCTATTAACCCGCTGATATAGTAATCTATTGGTGGAGTTTGTTCCATTCAAGCAGAATCTCTCTCTCTTTACCATTCACCCTTGACCCTGGTCTTATGATAGAGTAGGAGATTGGTGGCATGTCGTGAGCAACTATCACACTGTCCACTCTTGATGCAGTTTCGTTTGTTATTTTTCCTGCAGAGAGGATTGATTCATAATATGGTTGCAAATTAATACTAGCAAATCCTTTTTTTGAGTCATTCTTGATTTTATTGCCAATTAATGGAAGTTTGCTGTACCAGGGAAGCTTAGGATTGCTTCCATGGCAAACCATGCATCCTGAGTTGTCAATTATGGCAATGGTTTTTCCCTGAAAGGAAAGATCATCTACGGGTTCATGATCAATAGCTCTGAAAGTAATTATCAGTGTAGCTGCGAGTATCAGCACCCCGATGATTGTCTTTGAAAGTATGCTCATATCTTAAGTTTAGTTTTTAGCTGCCTTGTTGAGTATTATCTCTACATTCTTCGATATTGCGGTAGCAGAAAAAGTTGCGCCTGAATAACTGTCTGCAGATGCTCTTTTCTTTGCTGCATCAGAAACTTTAAGCCCATTCCATGTGTTGAAAAAGTTTTGTCTTTCAAGCTTTTTCAGATAGGCTGTTGTTTCCCAATTGCTCAATATGGCCACCTTTTTTATACTCTTGTTCTTGTCAGTTATGACTATAACCGGAGTTGTGTTGTTGTAGCCCTTGATGCCATCTGAATATGGTTTGCTTGACAAGCAGTAACCTAAAACTTTTTTGTCTGAGCTTACTATGTTGAACCAGTCTCCTTTGCTTTTCTCCACCGCTACGGCTTCGGGATAAATACTTTTAACAACATCAAGTCCTGATACCTCTTTGAATACCGGGACATCCTTTTTGGGACCATGGTTATTTTGTGAAACTCCAGCTGTCGCCAATGCGAATGTAACAAATAATAACGATATAACCTTTTTCATTTTTTTAAATTAGATGCCGATTAGACAAAGAAGGCCGGCAAAAGTTTACTTTTCCGGCCCTCATCTTTATGCAATAATTAATTATTTTGAAGCCTTGATGGCAGCCTGGGCAGCAGCAAGTCTTGCTATTGGAACACGGAAAGGAGAGCATGATACATAGTTCATGCCTGCATTATGGCAGAATTCTACAGAAGCAGGGTCGCCACCATGTTCTCCGCAAATACCAACTTTAAGTTTTGCATTTGTATTACGGCCGCCTTTGATACCCATATCTATAAGTTTTCCTACCGATGTTGTGTCCAGAGTCTGGAAAGGATCGAAAGGCAGAATCTTCTTCTCAAGGTAGTCACCCATAAATGCTCCGATGTCATCCCTAGAGAAGCCATAAGTCATCTGAGTGAGGTCATTGGTACCGAATGAGAAGAACTGAGCTGTGTTTGCCATCTCGTCAGCAAGAAGGGCAGCTCTTGGAATCTCGATCATAGTTCCGTAGAGATATGATAACTTAACACCTGTTCTTGCCTCAACGTCTGCATGAATCTTGTCGCAAATAACCTTCTGGTAGTCAAGCTCTTTAACAGAAACTGTAACCGGTATCATGATTTCTGGTTGTGGATTGAATCCCTCCTTAATCAACTCAGCGGTAGCCTCGAAGATAGCTTTGTACTGAGTTGCACTAACCTCAGGATATGTAATACCAAGACGTACTCCACGGTGGCCCATCATAGGGTTAACCTCGTGCAGTGACTCACCACGAGTCTTAATATCCTCTATACTGATATTAAGTTCGCTTGCAAGCTCCTGTTGTTTTTCGTGTGTCTGTGGTACAAACTCGTGGAGAGGTGGGTCGAGAAGTCTGAAGGTTACAGGTTTTCCGTTCATAACCTTCATAGTACCTTTCACAGCCTCTTTTATGTATGGTTCAAGCTCTTTAAGGGCAACGATTCTCTCCTCTTCTGTCTTTGAAAGAATCATCTTACGAAGTTTTGCAAGAGGTTGTTCAGAGTTTTTACCATAGAACATATGTTCAATACGGAAAAGACCTATACCCTCTGCACCGAAGTTGATTGCATTCTGTGCATCGTCAGGTGTATCTGCATTTGTGCGTACTCCAAGAACACGATATTTATCAACTATATTCATGTATTCTACAAAACGAGGGTTCTCTGATGCATCCATTGTTGAGATGGCTGAATCATATACCAGACCCTTACTTCCGTTTAGACTGAATACATCACCTTCGCTGTATGTCTTTCCTGCTACTGTGAGTTTCTTTGTCTTGAGATCGATATGAAGTGCATCGCAACCTACGATACAGCATTTTCCCCAACCTCTGGCAACAAGTGCAGCATGAGAAGTCATACCACCTCTTGCTGTAAGAAGACCGTCAGCGGCACGCATACCCTCTACATCTTCAGGATTTGTCTCTTCACGAACAAGAATTACTTTTCTTCCCTCTTTTGCAGCCTCAACAGCAGCTTCTGCTGTAAATACTATTGTTCCTACAGAACCACCAGGGCCTGCTGGTAAACCTTTTGCTATAACCTTAGCAGCTTTTTCAGATGCTGGGTCAAGAATAGGGTGGAGGAGTTCATCAAGTTGAACAGGAGCAACTCTCATCACTGCTGTCTTCTCGTCAATAAGTCCTTCGTGAAGCATGTCCATTGCCATATTGAGTGCAGCCAAACCGGTTCTCTTACCTACACGGCACTGAAGCATCCAGAGTTTTCCGTCCTGGATTGTGAACTCAATGTCCTGCATGTCATGGAAGTGTCTCTCAAGATTCTTTTGAATTGAATCAAGTTCAGAGTATACTGTAGGCATCGCAGTTTCAAGAGATGCGAGGTTTTTGTTCTGATCGTTCTTTGTTGCCTCGTTAAGCGGATTAGGTGTACGAATACCTGCTACAACATCCTCTCCCTGAGCATTGATAAGCCACTCACCATAGAATTTAGCCTCTCCGGTTGCAGGATTTCTTGAGAAAGCAACGCCTGTTGCTGAATTGTCACCCATGTTTCCGAATACCATTGCCTGAACGTTAACGGCTGTTCCCCATTCATCAGGAATACCTTCTATTCTTCTGTAAGAGATAGCACGTTTACCGTTCCATGATTTAAAGACAGCACCGATACCTCCCCAAAGTTGCTCATAAGCGTTGTCCGGGAAAGATTTGCCTAATACATCAACGATTTTCTTCTTGAAATCATCACAGATCTGGATCAAATCTTCAGTTGTCAAGTCTGTATCACTTTTGTATCCTTTCTTAACCTTTAACTCATGAAGCATCTTGTCAAGTTGAACACGTATACCTTTACCCTCTTCAGGTTCGATATTTTCTGCTTTCTCCATTACAACATCTGAATACATCATGATCAGACGGCGGTATGCATCATATACAAAACGAGGATTCTGAGTTTTCTTAATCAGGCCCGGGATAGTTTCAGAACACAAACCGATGTTCAGGACTGTCTCCATCATACCTGGCATTGAGCTTCTTGCACCGGAACGGCAAGAGACAAGAAGTGGATTTTCTTTGTCTCCGAACTTCATGTTCATAATAGCCTCAGTCTTTAACAGTGCAGCATCCACTTCAGCCTTGAGAGCTGCAGGATATTCCATGTTATTTTTGTAGAACTCGACACATGTTTCTGTAGTTATTGTAAAACCGGCAGGAACAGGAATCTCAAGTTTGCACATTTCGGCCAGGTTAGCACCCTTTCCACCGAGAAGATTTTTCATTGAGCCGTCACCTTCTGCGGTTTTTCCACCGAAAAGGTAAACTCTTTTAATGTCAGACATAGTAATTAATTTCTAGATTTTATGTTTATAATTTAAAATTTTTCAAAAAATAGGGAGCAAATATAGTAAAATATTTACAAAAGTTTTCCGGCAAGTTCTGATAGTTCACTTCTCTCTCCCCTGACAAGATTTATATGAGCAAAAATATCCTGACCAAAAAGTTTCTCCCCAAGGTGGGTCAAACCGTTTGAATGAATGTCAAGATACGGGGAGTCTATCTGGTGTATGTCTCCTGTAAATACTAGCTTGGTTCCCTCGCCGGCCCTGGTGATTATAGTCTTAACCTCATGAGGTGTAAGGTTCTGTGCCTCATCAATTATAAAAAACGAGTTTGAGAGGCTTCGTCCTCTGATGTATGCCAGCGGCGATATGAGCAGTTTTTCGTTCTTGAGCATCTCCTCAATTCTTACGGCCTCCCGGCTGGTTGGCTTGAAGGCTTTTGAGATAACGGCAAGATTATCATAGAGCGGAAGCATGTATGGCCCCATCTTCTCCTTCACATCTCCTGGTAAAAATCCCATCTCCTGGTTTTGAAGAGGGATAACCGGCCTTGAGAGCAGTATCTGATCAAAATCCTGCTCCTGTGCCAAAGCTGCTGCAAGAGCAAGTAGTGTCTTTCCTGTTCCTGCTGTTCCGGTGAGCGAAACAAGTTTTATGTCAGGATTGAGAAGCGCATCCAAAGCCAGGGTCTGTTCGTCATTTCTCGGGTCAATTCCGTATGCGTGTTGTCTTTTAATTCCGAAAAGGGAGTTTGTGGATTTATTATATCTTGCCAGCACATTATTGTTTCCTGTCGGATTCTTGATGGCGAAGAGCTGATTGCTTACCGGGTTCTTGATTTTAAACTCCTTGACTGAGACTCCGTCCTCCTTGTAGAAAAGCTGGTCGATTGTCTCTTTTGTTACATTGTCAAGATGAATGACCTCTCTTTTAATGTTTTCAACCCTGTCCTCAGTTATTTTGTCTGTCAGGTAATCCTGAGCATTTATTTTAAGAGCTTTGGCTTTAAGCCTTATATTTACATCTTTTGAAACGAGCGCAACCACTCTGTCGGGGTTTTGCTCTTTTACCCACTGAGTGGTTGCCAGTATCCTGTGATCTTGTGTGTCCTCGAAAAATGACTGGAGCATCTGGTCACTGAAAGGGTGGGTCAGCTCGATTTTCAGAAGTCCCAGCCCTTCTCCGATGCGTATGCCTTTGTCAAAAAGATGGTTGTCGCTGATCTTATCCATCTCCCTGAGGAACTCTCTGGCGTTATAATTTATGGAGTCATTTCCCTTCTTGAATTTATCCAGCTCTTCAAGAACAGTAATAGGTATCACAATGTCGTTTTCCTGGAAATTGTGTATTGCCCGGAAATCGTGCAATATGACATTTGTATCTATTATGAATATCTTGGGTAATTTGACCTTTTTCATAACTTAATTTTTTAAAATCCACTTTCTAGCATTAACAAACATCTCCAACCAAGGTGTAACCTCGTCATCAACCCTGCTTCTTGTATAATGGGCCCATGTCTGAGGGTATATACATCTTTCAGGGTGAGGCATCATTGCCAGGTGTCTGCCGTCACTGCTGCAGATTCCTGCAACACCTTCAGGAGAACCGTTAGGATTGGCAGGATAATCACCATAATTATATCTTACAGCTACGTTGTATTTTGAAATCTCTTGAGGGAAATAGAATTTTCCTTCACCGTGGGCTACCCAGATTCCGAGTTCTGAGCCCTTAAGTGATGAGAGCATTATTGACGGAGATTCCTCAACGGTCACACCAACGAATGCGCTTTCATACTTGTGGCTGTCGTTGTGTTTCATCTTAGGAGCTTCATTCTTTTCACCTGAGTTTATCAGACCGAGTTCTGCCATAAGCTGGCATCCGTTGCAGACTCCGAGTGACATAGTGTCTTTTCTGCTGTAGAAGTCATCTATTGCCTTACGGGCTTTCTCATTGTACATAAAAGCTCCGGCCCATCCTTTGGCAGAGCCGAGAGTGTCGGCGTTTGAGAATCCACCAACAAATACAACCATTTTTACCTCTTTGAGATCCTCCCTGCCGTTTATAAGGTCTGTCATGTGGACATCCTTAACTGCGAAGCCTGCCAGATGCAGAGCCCATGCCATTTCGCGGTCTCCGTTCGATCCCTTTTCACGAATTATAGCAGCAACAGGCCTTGATGATGTATCCTTAACATCAGGTATTCCATAAGTTGACCTCTTTCCTGTGAAGCCCTCCGGGAATCTGTATTTGAGTGGTTGTGACTTATAGTTGGAGAATCTTGCGAAAGCAAGTTTTTCTCCTACCTGATCTACGTCGAAAAGATAGGATGTCTTGAACCACAAATCTCTATAATAGTCAATATCCAGACTTATATCCAGTTTGTTGGCCTTTATAGTGAGAGATCTCTCGTCTGCTGTTGTGCCGATATTATATATGGTTACGCCATGACTGGCGGCAATCTCTTCGACTTTTCCAATATTTTCAGTCGAAGATTGAACTACAACTCCTGCTATTTCAGCAAAGAGAAGTTTAAGAGGATCTTTTATGTTTATTGATGATAAGTCAGCGCTGATTCCACCCTCGGTATTGGAGAAACACATCTCCAGGAGAGTTGTGACAACTCCTCCGGCAGATATATCATGGCCGGCAAGCAAAATGTCCTTTGCCACCATCTCCTGAACAGCCGAGAAGCAACTTGCGAAATAGTCAGGATTGTCAATATCCGGAACTTCGTTGCCCAATTGGTTTGTAACCTGTGCGAGTGCTGAACCGCCAAGTGCAAAGCTGTTCTCATTCAACACTGTGAAAGGAATGAGGAAAATATTACTCTCAGGTGAATTTGCAATGACAGGTCTTACAACCCTTCTGACATCCATACTCTCACCGGCTGCAGAAATGATCAATGTGCCCGGAGAGAGAACCTTACTGCCGTCAGGATATTTCTGAGTCATGGAGAGAGAGTCCTTGCCGGTAGGTATATTTATTCCCAATGCTATGGAGAAGTCGCTTGCAGCCTTAACTGCTGAGTATAGTCGGGAATCCTCACCTTCATTCCTGCAAGGCCACATCCAGTTTGCAGAGAGGGATACTCCTTTTAGTCCTTGTTTGATAGGAGTCCATACAATGTTTGTAAGGGACTCTGATATTGCCATCCTGCTGCCGGCCTCCGCATCAATCAGTGCAACTGCAGGAGCATGTCCTATTGATGTTGCAACACCCTCTATATTGTTGTACCCGATAGCTGCGACTCCCAGATCGTTCAGCGGAAGCTGAATCTCGCCTACTGTCTGCTGATTCGCAATCAGACCTGTAACTGAGCGGTCTACCTTGTTTGTAAGCCAATCCTTGCAGGCAACCGATTCCAGCTGCATAACCATCTCAAGATAGTATTCAATATCCTCCTCGTCATACTCTAATGGATCCCATTTATGTGGCATGGTGACATCCTCCATGATTGTTTTGGGAGCTGACCCGAACATATCTTCCAACGCCAGATCTATAGGCGTATCACCATTTTTGCTGTTTTTTAAAGTGAAATTCTTCCGGCCTGTAGCCTCTCCGACAACATACATCGGAGCTCTCTCTCTGGCTGCAATTCTTTCAAGTTCAGCCACATCCTTCTCCTTGATAACCAGACCCATCCTCTCCTGAGATTCGTTTCCAATAATCTCTTTTGCAGACAACGTCGGATCACCGATAGGAAGTTTGCTGATATCTATGTCCCCTCCGGTCTCCTCCACCAGCTCTGACAGACAGTTTAGATGGCCGCCGGCACCATGGTCGTGAACTGATATGATTGTGTTGTCATCGCTCTCGGCCAGTGTACGGATTGCATTATAGACTCTTTTCTGCATCTCGGGGTTAGACCTCTGGATTGCATTTAATTCGATAGCGTTGTCATACTCTCCTGTTGCAACGGAAGAAACGGCACCGCCACCCATTCCTATGCGGTAGTTATCACCACCGAGTATTACAACCTTGTCTCCGGTTTCAGGAGTCTCTTTCTTTGAGTAGCTCTTTTTGGCAAAGCCAACGCCACCTGCAAGCATTATCACCTTGTCGTAGCCATACTCCTTGCGGTGTTCGTCATGTTCAAATGTGAGCAGTGATCCGCAAATAAGCGGTTGTCCGAATTTGTTTCCGAAATCGCTTGCTCCGTTTGAGGCTTTTATCAAAATCTCCTCGGGTGTCTGGTAAAGCCAGTTTCTGGCCTCATTACACTCCCAATACCTTCCTTCAACCTCAAATCTTGGGTATGATGTCATATATACAGCTGTGCCGGCAATTGGGAATGAGCCCATTCCTCCGGCAATCCTGTCTCTGATCTCTCCTCCGCTTCCAGTAGCTGCGCCATTGAATGGCTCGACTGTAGTAGGGAAATTGTGTGTCTCGGCTTTCAGGGATATAACTGTCTCTTCGTCGCGAAGCACAAACAGGTCAGGTTTGTCTCCGCTTTTAGGGGCAAACATTGAAATATGAGGACCTTCAAGAAAAGCACAGTTGTCCTTGTATGCAGATACTATCCTGTTGGGATTCTCGATTGACGTTTTCTTTATTAGTTTGAAAAGTGTCGACTCTTTCTCTTTTCCATCTATGATAAATGTGCCGTTGAAAATCTTGTGACGGCAATGTTCCGAGTTTACCTGGGAAAATCCGAATACCTCTCCGTCAGTTAGTGAACGGCCGAGTTTTTTACTCAATCCGGTCAGATATTCTATTTCGTCATTGTTAAGAGCAAGACCCTCCTGAAGGTTATACTCTGCGATATCTGTTATATACTGTACAGGCTCAGCTTCTCTGTTTATTTTAAAAATACTGTCATCCAGATTGTTGTATATTCTTTGAAGCATCTTGTCATGAAGAGCATCCGGAGAACTTACCCTGAAAAACTCCTCAATTCTTTCGATTCCAGCTATGTTCATGTTTTGGGTAATCTCCACAGCAGTAGTACTCCACGGAGTTATCATCTCTTTTCTGGGTCCGACAAAATAGCCTTGCAATAACTCTTCCGGCACCTCACCGGCATCACCGAAAAGCCATTTTAAAGCGTTTACACTCTCATTCGGCAGCCCCTCTTTAACTTGTACTGCTATAATGTTTTGCTGATCATTTGAAAAGAATAGAATCATAAGGAAAAGATGTGAAATAATCTACAAAATTACTCCTTTTTAAGTAATAAATTGCCAATTTTGCAAAAAACATAATATGTTCGATATAGAATCATATAATAGGGAACTTGAAGCTATTTTCACGATGTTCCCTTCATATCAGAAAATAGGCAAATTGGCCTATAAGCCGGGTCTGGAGAGCATGAAAGATTTTGATGACAAACTCGGAAATCCACATCGCAGATTCAGAACAATACATATTGCAGGCACAAACGGTAAAGGCTCCGTCTCTCATATGATTGCAGCCGTGCTTCAGAAAGCCGGCCTGAAGACAGGCCTCTACACATCACCGCACCTGGTTGATTTCAGGGAGAGGATAAAGATAAACGGTGAGATGATTCCGAAGGAGTTTGTCTACGATTTTCTGATTAAGTGGAAACCATACATGGAGAGTGAAAAGCCATCCTTTTTTGAGATTACCACAGCCATGGCATTTGATTATTTTGCGAAAGAGAGTGTAGATATTGCCATTATTGAGACCGGTCTTGGCGGAAGGCTAGATTCCACAAACATTATTACTCCCTTGCTGAGCATCATTACAAATATTGACCTGGACCATTGCGAGCACCTCGGTTTTACCTTGGGTGAGATTGCAAGGGAGAAGGCGGGAATCATAAAGCATGGTGTCCCTGTCGTGGTAGGGGAGGTGCTGCACTCCACCAGGCCCATCTTTACAAGGAAGGCAGAGGAGATGGAGTCAAAAATTCTTTTTGCACAGGAGTATAAGTTCAAAGATATTAGGGTTGCCGACTATGATCTGGATCTGAAGGGTGATTACCAGAGATTTAATTTAAGGACCGTTCTGACTTCCCTCTATGTTCTTTCTACAAATGAGAAGTTCCGCGATATAGTTCATAACAACTGGAGCGACAACATTATCCGTGAGGCATTGAAAACTGCTGCAAAGACAACCGGTCTCAGGGGAAGATGGGAGTATCTGGTCGATAATCCTCCTGTTCTGTGTGACACGGGTCATAATGCGAACGGATTGAGTGAGGTCTTTTCTCAATTGAGGTCTTTGAAGGTAAAGAGGCTTTTTATAACTCTCGGCTTTGTTGCAGACAAGGATCTTGAGAGAGTTCTCGGTCTTATGCCGCTGGATGCATATTATTTCATAACACAGGCTCAGATTCCGAGAGCACTTGATGCAGGAATTCTTGCAGAAAAGGTTTTTAGTCTGGGTATCAAGGGAGAGGTGAAAACTTCGGTAGCGCAGGCTATCATTGATTATAGGAAAATCAGAGAGGATGGAGACCTGCTTTTTATAGGTGGGTCAAACTTCATCGTTGCTGAGGCAATTACTTTTTTTGAAAAAAATCCTAATTTTTTTGCAGAATAAAAAAATGCATCTATCTTTGCAATCCCAAACGAAAACAACGGGTCCTAAAGGGAGCATAGCTCAGTTGGTTTAGAGCATCTGCCTTACAAGCAGAGGGTCGGGGGTTCGACTCCCTCTGCTCCCACAAAAGCGGAAAAACAGGGTTTTATTGAGGTCTGAAGACCAAGATAAAACCTTTTTTCTTTTATGTTTTTTACTGAAGGTTGGAAGTAATTTATTTTTATCTTTGAAAAAATAACTTCAAAACACCTGATGGGGAGTACAACAACAATCATGATACCGTCGCTGGATGAGATATACCAGAAATATCACTCTGTACTCTGTTTTTTTGCCTATAAATTCACAAGATCATATCAGGAGGCGGAAGATATTGTTCAATCAGTATTTGAGAAGATAATAGACAAGAATCCGGAGATTCAGAATGAAAGCGCACTGAAGTCATATCTTTTCTCTTCTGTACACAATGCTTGCCTTAATATAATAAGTAAAGCGGGTGTCAGGAAAAAATACACAGACTATACTACTATTCATGAAAGCGGTATAGACAATTCAAGCTACCTGATCGAGAGGGTTGAGGCAGAGATCCTTTGGGAGGTATTCTCAAAGGTAGATGCACTTCCTTCTGAGTGTAAAAAGGTATTCAGAATGAGCTATATTGAGGATATGAGCAATCAGGAGATTGCTGATAAACTGGGGATATCCGTCAATACTGTCAAAAGTCAGAAAGCCCGGGCCAAACAGCTGCTGAGAGACTCCCTCAAGGAGCTCTTCGTGCTTGCAATGGCAATTATTAAGTATTACAATTAATTTTTTTCAACCAATTCCACCCTTTTGCATATTCTAACTGTCCTATATCAAGAGGGCAAGGAACTCTTATTTTAGACTATAATGAACGAAGATCAGATTGAAAGAATCAAATCCCTGCTGACAAAAATGCTGCTGTCAGACCTGAATGATCAGGAGCGGGAAGAACTTAACCGATGGAGGAATTCATCTGTGGAGAACGAGTCTATGTTCAGGAGGCTCACTGACAAGAAATATCTTGAAGAGAGGTATAAAGATTTCCGTGAGGTTTCGAAAACACAAAACGGCATAAGGTATAATTTCTCTTTTAATTTCAGGAATAAGTGGATAAGAAGGATTGCTGCCGTGCTCATTATCGGTGCGGCAACATTTTCATTATATCAGATAATATCTGAAATCAAAGAGAACCACTCACATAATGAATTGCTTTCCGATAATGAAAATGAGATACAACGCGCAGTTACTTTAACAGTAGACGGAAAAACCGTTTTCAATCTCGGGGATATTTCTGAGAATACAAGGTTGGCAGGGCTTGACCTCAAGCTAGAGAGCGGGGTGCTAAGATATGCTTATGAAAAAGAGTCTCCTGTTACGGAGCACGGAACAGTCTCTATTCATGAAATTTCTGTTCCGGAAATAAAAATGTTCAAAGTAGAGCTTCCGGACGGGTCATACGTATGGCTGAATTCCGGCAGTCGTTTATCTTATCCGTCTAAGTTTGAAGAAAACTCAAGGGTTGTAACGCTTGACGGTGAGGGATACTTTGAAATAGCCAAAGATGCCTCAAAACCTTTTATCGTTAATGGAGGAGGCATGAGTGTCCGGGTTACCGGAACCAAGTTTAATTTCAAGGCATACAGCGACGACAAAAGGCTTTCTGCAACGCTTGTGGAGGGAAAAGTGAGTGTGGGGTATCAAGATGCTTCAGGCCACGAACAAGTCTATAAAATGAAACAAGGGGAACAGTCAAATCTTAATACGAAAGATATGAAGCTGGAGGTAAAGGAGGTGAATACATCTCTTTATACCGGTTGGCTCGAGGGTTTGTATTTCTTTGATTCTCAGAAGTTGGAGGACATTATGTCTGATTTGGAAAGATGGTACGGGGTGGAAGTGACCTTCAAGGATGATGCTCTAAGGGAAAAGATTCTGTCAGGTAAGCTTTATAGGGAAGATAGTGCAGAAAAGATGCTCGAATCGTTCGAGAAGCTGATGCCGGGACATTTTAAACGAGATGGAAAAACCGTAACAGTATATTAAAATTACTAACTAACTTATCGTACTATGAAAAAAATCGAGAGTCACAGGATCTCTTTTGTTTTCCTGTTCCTGGCCATGCTTCTGTGCATGTCAGGAACGCTCCCGGCCCAGACACAAAAGGATCTTTATAATGTAAAGCTTGACAACCTTACATTGAAGGAGGCGATGGTAAAGATAACATCGCAGAGTGGGTACTATTTTGTCTATGAAGATGCTGATATTGTGAGTGTCCCGAAAATCAGCAAGGAGTTCCGTTCCAGCAGCATTGAGCAGATAATGGCTGAATGCCTGAAGGGTACCGGACTCTCTTTTAAAATAGAGAAAAAGGTAATTTACATCAAGAAAGAGGGGAAAAATTCCACACCGGGTAAAGACCAAAAAAAACTATCAGCGTCGGAGGATTCTCTGTATGTCTTCGGTAAAGTGACTGATGTCAATAATCTGCCTTTACCGGGTGCCTCCGTTGAGGTCAAGGGGGCCAAAAACAAGGGTGTGGTTGCTGATTATGATGGTAATTACAAACTCAGATTGACAGATGCTACAAAAGAGAGCACTCTTGTATTCAATTTTCTCGGGATGCAGAAGCAGGAGGTGTCAATTGATGGCAGAAGAGAGATAAATGTTGCTCTGAGAGAGATGGAAAATGAATTGGAGCAGATTGTAGTAGTAGGATACGGAGTTACCAAGAAAAAAGATATTGCGGGATCAATTGAGAACATAAGCGCATCAGAACTTGCCAAGACAAATAGCCAGAACTTTCAAAAGGCTATTCAAGGGAAGATGTCAGGCGTGCAGATAACCTCTTCTTCGGGAATTCCCGGCTCATCTTTTTCTATAAATATCCGAGGCAGAGGTTCTATAAATGCTGATACTCAGCCATTGTATATAGTTGATGGTGTGCAAATTACAAATGGTGCGCAAAATACCAACATCCTTACCAACGCTGACGTGATGGCCGGTTTAAACCCGGACGATATTGAATCCATAAGCGTCCTGAAGGATGGTGCATCTGCGTCTATTTATGGAGCCCAGGCTGCAAACGGTGTTGTAATCATAACTACAAAGAAAGGTGCGTCAGGAAAGACTCGGGTATCTATAAACGCCACAACCGGAATTCAGGAGATTGCAAGGAAGGTTCCGGTGATGTCGGGGCCTCAGTGGGCACAATTCGCTCTGCTTGAATACAAGAATTATGATTTGTATAACGGTACAAATAAGTATCAGGATCAGCTTGAGCTTTTCAAGAGTTTCGGATGGGGAGACGACGGATACTCAAATGCACCGACAACAGATTGGTATGATGAGATTTTCCGTAAGGCGGTAGTCAATAACTACCAGATTAATCTCTCCGGAGGAACAGAAAAGACAAAATTTTACCTCTCTGCCGGATATAACAAGACTGATGGTATCATCAAACAGACAGGTTTCAACAGAAAATCTGCAAGGTTAAATTTAAGTCACGAAATAGCACCATGGCTTACAATTAACACTAATAACACCTTCAGCGGAACTGTACATAACCAGTCTTCGGTCGTAGGAGCTGCAAATCCGGCCAGAACAGCAATGTTCCTTCTTCCGGGTGTCTCTCCGCGTGATGAAAACGGAGAGTATTATTCAGATCTGACATACGGTTATTTTTTGTACAATATTCCACAGATGCTGGAACTTAACGAGTATGTGGGAAAAACACACAATCTGCTATCTGCCAACGATCTTACAATAAAGTTGGCAAAAGGGCTTGAATTCAAGAGCAGTTACAACTTTGACCTTACCTGGCTTAACGAGCATCAATTCAGTGATCCAAGAACCCGTCTGGGCTCAAGAGTAAACGGCTCAATTTCTGCAAACGCTACCGATATTAACAAATTCCAGACAGAGCAAGTATTTACATACAATACTACTATAAATGAGAACAGATTGACTGCTGTCGCGGGATTTTCATACAGCAGTTATCAATATCATATGATAGGTGCCGAGGCAAACGGGGTTTCCAGTCCGGATCTCAAGCTGTTGAGCAGTGCTGCAACTCCTATTGCAACTACAGAATCGTATTCGGAGTGGAAAATGGCCGGTTTTTTCGGAAGGGCGAGCTATGCGATAAGAGATAAGTACATTTTAACAGGAACCGTAAGATACGATGGTTCTTCAAGATTCGGAACTGACAACCTGTGGGGATTGTTTCCTTCAATCTCTTTTGCGTGGAGAATGAAAGAGGAAAAATTCTTCAAAGACATTGACTGGCTGAATGATCTTAAAATTAGGGCAAGTTATGGGGTTACAGGAAATGCGAGCATCGGAGATTATGTTTCGGCAAGGTTATATGCTGCTAACTCAGCTTATGGCGGAAGTTCCGGAATTATCCCTTCATCCATTGGAAACCAGAAACTCACATGGGAGAAAAAACACTCAAAAAATATCGGTATAACAGCAGGTATATTCAAGGGAAGAATTAGCACAAATATCGACTTTTACAGAGATGACACAAAAGACCTGTTGTACTATAGAGTTATTCCACAAACTACAGGTTTCAGCGAGATCCCGTCAAATATGGGAGGAGTCCGAAACCATGGTCTGGATTTACAACTTAATGTAGTCAGCTTTGACTCTGATAATTTCTCATGGGAGACATCATTTAACCTATCATGGTGCAAGAATGAGATAACTGAACTTCAGGATGGTCTGGATGAGCTTGGTCAGTATAAGGTAGGCAAGCCTATAACATCTGAAAATGTTTACAGGTGGGCAGGCGTCAACACCTCAGACGGAAGGCCGATGTATTACGACAAAGACGGATACATTACCTACAATCCGACTCTTGAGGACCGTGTATGGACGAAAGGTACAGACCCTACATTTTTCGGAGGCATAGACAATACTTTCAGATGGAAAAACCTCACCTTCTCGTTTTTCTTCCAATTCCAGAAAGGAGCCGTGAAATATTTCAATGACAAGGCCGTTTTAATCGGCCAGGCTGCAGACAACAACCTTCTTGAGGAGATGTATAACAGTTATTGGAGCAATCCGGGAGATGTCACATGGGTACCTAAACCTGTTCTTGACGGCGCTTATCCCGGAAATCCCATGAAGTATGATAATAACGGGGAGACTCGTATGAGTCTGATTTACGAATCCACAGATTTCATAAAGCTGAAAAATGTAAATATAAGTTACAATCTTCCGGAGAAACTGGTTAAGAAGCTTAAACTGCAGGATGCGCAAATATTTGCTAATGGATACAATCTGTGGACAACTACCCCGTATCAGGGATATGATCCTGAATCAGTAGGTATTGACAGAGGCGTTTACCCGCAATCCAAGAGCTACAGTATAGGTATAAAGATCAACTTTTAAAAACTTCATGAAATGAAAACTATAAAGCTATTTACATTAATATCACTGCTTCTGGTTTTGAATTCATGTGATTCTTTACTGGATGTTGACACGAAACACGCATTGCCGCAGGAAAAGATTAAGACCGTTGCCGGCTGCGAGAGCCTTATAATCGGGGTGTATGATCTATTGCAGGATCCTTATTATTCAGGAAGAGACCTTATCTGTATCCCTGATGTAATGGGTGATAACTGCGAGCCATCTCCGAGTTCTACAAAATATTCGGAACAATATAATTTCCAGCCATATTACAATATGGATATCTGGGAGTCTGCATACAAGCAGATAGGAGCTTTAAATGAAGCTATTCTTTATCTGTCAGAACTGGAGCAGACCGGGAAGGTGAAATCTCTCACCGGCGAGGCGCTTTTTCTGAGAGCCTACAACTACTTCAATCTGGCAATTATCTACAGCCGTGTTCCCGGTCATCTTGTGGACAACTTCAATCTATGCGTACCACTATTGATAAAACCATTTTTCAATGAAGGAGGAAGCATTACCGTGCAGGCTTCAGTAAAGAGGGCTACGGTAGATGCTGTCTGGGAACAGATATTGCTTGATCTTAACAATGCCTTTACAATGTTGGAGAACAATGACAGCGGATTACACCCATTCAGGATTTCAGCTGTTGCAGTTAAGGCTCTCCAGTCACGTGTGTTCTTGTACAAGGGCGATTGGGCAAATACAATTCTGGCTGCCGATTATGTTATTTCAAAATCTTCAGTAGGGTTATATGATGGAAAATATACAGATATCTTCTCTGACGGAAAAGAGTCTTTATGGCAGTTGCATTATAATGTTACAGAAAATCTGGCCTCTACATCTCTTCACTCTACATACGGTACTGTTGACAACGGTGCGAGAGATGCTGAAGGTTTTGGTGACGGCACTGGTGCAGGTGATGCACAGCTCTCGGTTACAGCTGACTTTATGGATCTGATTGATCAGGAAAAGGATACAAGATTTCAGGCCCTTAGAAAGGTTCATTACTATGGCCAGGATCTTTGGTGGACAACAAAGTTTAACAGCTGGGGAGGAGTATTCGGATTGGATGACATCCCTCTTCTGAGAATATCTGAAGTGTACCTGAACAGAGCTGAGGCTTATGCACATCAGACATCATACACATTGGCAAGGAGTGACCTGAATCTTCTGATGAACAAGAGAGGTCTTGCAAATACTGATGTTTCGAATTCAGAACTGCTGGATGAGATATTGCTACAGAGGAGAATTGAGCTTGCTTTTGAAGGTCACAGATTTTTTGATATGAAGAGACTGGGAAGGGATATCCCAAGGGCTAACGGAATGGCTGCCATACCTTACGAGGATTACCGTGTGGTTGCTCCTATAAGCACTACGGAAATGGATGTAAACAAGGAACTTGTAAATAATCCCGGATATTAATTATAACTCATACTTATACTCAAGAAAATGAAAAAATCAATATCAATAATAGGCAATTTATTCCTTGCTGCTATACTGCTCTTCTCTTGCCAGAAAGAGGATTGGACATACAAAGGTCCGCAGTATTATGAATTCAGCGCTTCTGCGAATAAACAGGGAACAATAAGCAATATCCTCCAGAAAGAGAATAATAAGATTGGACTGGATTCGATTTGTGTCCAGATAATCAAACCTGCTGAGGGGGATATTACAGTAAACTACGAGATTGTGAATCAACTCTTTTATCTTACTGATAAGGACAGGTACGTTGAAGAAATTCCGGAAGGGACAGATATCGCTGTTGTGGACACTGTATATACTACTGCCGTTATCGGGCGAGACTATGAGGTGCTGACATCCGACGGACATACATTCAACCAGTCGACTATGACAGGTTCTCTTGTTATACCTCAGGGTGAGTATTTCGGCTATATTCAAATCAGAATGCTGAAAAAGGCAGGAAACAGTTTTTATGTGGTGCTTAAAGATTCACCGGATACAAAGGCTAACAAGCCGACATCCATTCTCAATTATAAACTTGCTCCGGACAGGGTCTTCTATTTCCAGGAGACATTCCTCGAAGAGATCCCTGAGACATGGACTCTTCTAGACAAGGACGGAGACGGATATAACTGGAACTACTATGACGGTGCTGCCACATCAGACTCTTGGATGTCAGGTGGTGTAGGAGCTTTATCTCCTGAGAATTACCTTATTTCACCTGCAATTGAGCTAGGTAACACTACAGATGCTATTCTGCTCACTTTCGAGGTGGCAGCAGGGGACACTGATTATCCTGAGGAGAATTACAGAGTTATTATTTCTGAGAATCCTATCACACTTGCAAATTGCAGACAGGCAACAATCCTGAGGGATTGGACAGAGCTTGATGAGACCTACGGCGATTTCAAGCCTCAGACAATAGAGTTGACAGCTTACAAGGGGAAAAAGGTATATGTCGGTTTCATACATGGTAATTGTTCCGACTGCTACTACTTCCTGCTCAGGAATGTAAAAATTTATGGACAGTAATATGGAAAAGAGAGTATTGGACGAAAGGCTCCGGCAGATATTTTTTGAATTGACATCAATTGACGCAACTTCAGGCAAGGAGTCGGCTGTGGCTGACTATATCATCCGCTTTGTCAATAATTTAGGTTTAAAAAGTTATAGGGATAATGCAGAAGAGTTATCCGGTGGAAATTCAGGAAATGTTATTGTTGAAATACTGGGTGGAGGAGAATACCTGCTTGCCTCGCATATGGACACACCGAGGTCGACGGCAGGTTTGAAACATCAGTTTAAAGATGACAGAATTACTTCTGATGGGACAACTCCGTTGGGTGTGGATGATCGTGGGGGCCTCTCTTCAATACTCTTTGCTCTTGAAAAAGCGGTTGAAAACAAAGCTCTCAAACCATGCACGCTTCTTTTTACCGTTTGTGAAGAGACAACCCTTGCCGGATCACTCTTTTTTAAGCCTGCTCCAAATCTTAAATACGGATTTATATTCGACTCTTATATGACTCCGGGACATTTTGTTACAAGGACATGCGGAGCGATTAATTTTGAGTTGATAATAAAAGGAAAGTCATCGCATGCCGGAATCTCTCCGGAAAAGGGTATTAATGCAATCATGGTTTCGGCCGAGGCTATGACAAAATTCCCTTTCGGAAGGATTGACGAGGTGACTACTGCAAACATCGGGAGTGTTAACGGCGGAACCAACACAAATGTAGTTTGCGATGAGGTTGTTTTGAAAGGGGAGCTCAGAACTGATTTTGTATCTCATGGTGAGGAGCTTATGGGTAAAATTCTTGCTGACTTCACAGATGTTTGTAAGAAATACGGAGCATCAATGGAGTCAAAATACTTCTGGGATTTTCTACCATATAATATCACTGATGGTGACCTGCCATTCATACATTTTTCACAAGTGGCGGAAAACCTTGGAATAGATGCAGTACCGGCTAAGTCGATGGGCGGTAGTGATGCTAACTCTCTCAATGCAAAAGGAATAAAGACCATAAATTTGGGAGTGGGGGCACAGAATCCTCATGGAAACGATGAGTTTATCCTTTATGAAGATCTTAGCAATGCATCAAAGATTGCATATCAATTACTAACAATAGAAATCAAAAAATAAAATGAACAAAATATCTAAGCTTTTTGCAATAATTCTGTTATTGCAGTTTACATCTTGTACCCAAAACGAAAAATCAGATCTGGAATATCTGCCCGAAAAAATTGACTCAAAGGGAACTTTAGTTATTGAAGGGGGTGGAGACAGAATAGAGGTGATTTTGAAAACCATTATCAAATATGGCGGGGGAGACAGCGCAAAACTTCTTGTTGTCCCTTTTGCAAGTGGCGTTGCTGAAGAGACAGGTATTAAACAGAGTGAGGAGTTCAGAAATCTCGGCTGCACTAATTCTGATTACATCTTTTGTTCAAAGGATAGTGTCGATTCTCCGGAAAGTCTTGCCAAACTGGACGGTGTAACTGCGATATTTTTCTCAGGCGGAGATCAGGTTATTTTAAGTGATTACCTTGAGGGAACAAAATTCCTTGAGAAAATAAGGGAGATTTATAAAAACGGAGGCGTTATCAGCGGAACAAGTGCCGGTGCAGCAATCATGAGCAGGATAATGCTTACGGGAACCAGCGCCAGCGATACATCAGACATGCCGGAATTCAATTATATAAAGGAGAAAGATGTTATAACAGCACAAGGCTTTGCATTTCTCAATAACATCATAATAGACCAGCATTTCATAACAAGAAAGAGACAGGTCAGACTGATTAATGTACTGCTTGATAACCCGGGATACAGAGGCATAGGTATAGATGAGGAGTCTGCAATAGTGGTAAAACCTGATAATACAATGGAGGTTATCGGTACAAACAAAGTGATGGTTTTTGAACCATACAAACCTTCGGCAAAAGATAGTGGTAAGGTTAACAGTTTCAAGCTTACAATCCTATCTTCAGGCGATAAGTATAATTTCTAAAATTTAACTACTTTAGTATTATCTAAAACTTAAACGAAATGGCGCATCTAAAGAAGATTCCACACACATTTGTCATAATCGGTTTTCTCATACTTGTCTGTGGAATACTCACATGGTTTGTCCCGGCAGGACAATTTGAATACGAAAAAAAGGATGTTAACGGGGTAACACGAGATGTCATTGTCAACAACTCATATCATGTTGTTGAGTCATCTCCTCAGACCTGGCAGATATTCGGATCCCTTCTCGAAGGGTTTAAGAAACAGGCAGGGATTATAGCATTTGTCCTTATTATAGGGGGAGCTTTTCAGATACTGAACAGCAGCAGGGCTATTGATTTTGGAATACTCTCGTTTCTTGAAAAATCCGGGCATCTGGAAAAGCGATGGATTTTCAGAAAGCTTGGGGTGAATAATATGGTGATTATATTGTCTATGACTATTTTCAGCCTATTCGGTGCTGTTTTCGGGATGAGTGAGGAGACTCTGGCCTTTGTGATAATATTCGTTCCTCTGGCAATTTCAATGGGCTATGACTCCATCACAGGCCTGCTGATGGTCTATGTTGCTGCTCATATGGGTTTTTCCGGAGCGATAATAAATCCGTTTACAATAGGTATAGCACAGGGATTATCCGGATTACAGCTCTTTTCCGGATTTGAGTACAGGCTGATTGTCTGGATAATAATTACAACGCTGATTATTACAGTTACTTTGATCTATGCATCCAAGGTTAAGAAAAATCCCAGGTTCTCACCCATGTATGAATTGGATCAATATTGGAGGAATAGGGAGATGGAGGCTGTAAAGGTGGATTTTGCGACAAAAACCCCGGTTTCCGCGTGGGTTGTATTTACTATTACCACTATCATTCTTGCTCTATTTTCCTTTGACCACCCTACCACTACAATAAGTCTGGGAGGAGCAGAGATGACATTTGTCTGTTTACCTGTTTTGACCATTTTGTTTGCAATAACAGGATTCCTTACACTCAGAAAATCCTATCTATTCTTTATACTGAATATTTTAGCATTCACAATTGTTTTTCTTGTCGTAGGAGTGTTAGGGTACGGGTGGTATCTTTCTGAGATATCCGCACTCTTCCTGGCTATGGGAATCATATCAGGAATAGCTATGGGATCTGGGGCAAATACTATTGTCAAGGAGTTTATAGCAGGAACAAAGGATATTCTTACAGCGGCTCTGATTGTAGGCCTCGCTGGTGGTATAATACAGGTGCTGACAGAGGGTAAGATAATGGATACAATTCTCTACTCACTCTCCTCTACAATGGAGGGAACCGGTAAAGGGGCAACTGTCTCGATAATGTATTTTATCCAGACATGTATCAACATTTTCATACCTTCCGGTTCAGCAAAGGCAGCTCTCACCATGCCGATTATGGCTCCATTTTCTGATGTTATCGGCCTTTCCAGACAGGCTACAGTAATGGCATTTCAGTTCGGGGACGGCTTCACAAACATGATTACCCCTACATCCGCTGTGCTTATTGGTGCTCTTGGAATAGCAAGAATTCCGTATGAGGTGTGGATAAAATGGTTTTGGAAAATACTGCTGGCATTCATGATTCTGGGTTTAATACTGCTTATGCCGACAGTATATATGCAACTAAATGGGTTTTAGTTTATAATAGAATTAATCAACTAATTAACAAATAAATGCAGATTCATTTCTGCTAATTTTAAAGATGAAAAAATTTCCTCTTTTAGCTTTAGCTTTGTCAATTTCTATTTTTGGAAGTCAAACTATGACAGCCCAGAGCAGGCAATTCAAAACTCCTGCAGAGGCAAGAGACTTCACAGAAGTCTCTAAATACGGCGAAATGGTTGAGTTTATACATCAACTTGATATCTCCTCAGACATTCTTACACTTGAAAAGATTGGAGAATCTGTAAAAGGTCGCGACCTGCTCATGCTTAAATTTTCCGGCTCAACATTTGGAGAAGATAAAGGAAAAATAAAGGTACTTATACATGCTCAGCAGCATGGCAACGAGCAATCTGGAAAGGAGGGAGCGCTCCTTCTGGCTCAGGAGCTGATAAAGCCTGAAAATGCCTGTCTTTTCAAATATCTTGATCTTGCATTGATTCCTCAGGTCAATCCTGACGGGTCGGAGCAGAATAGTCGCCGTAACGGTAACGGTATGGATCTGAATAGAAACCATCTAATCATGACTGAGCCGGAGGTGGTTGCTCTGCACAAGATATTTGACAAGTATCTTTTTGAGGTTACAATGGATGTTCACGAGTATTACCCCTATGGTGAGACTTGGAAGAGTTTCGGATACAGGACCAATTCTGATATCCTTATCGGGTTCAATACACATCCCACAATTCCGGAATCAATCAGACAATATCAACAGAAGAAGATAAAGCCATACTATTCTGCGTTTCTGACATCAAAGGGTGTATCAAACGCTATGTATAGTCCCGGAGGACCACCGGAGCAGGATTACATCCGTTACAGTACATTCGACATAAACGACGGACGCCAGAGCTATGGGATTCAGAATACTTTCTCTTTTATCCAGGAGGGGATGAACGGAGTTGACGCACTTGTTGATAACCTGTCGCATCGTGCACATTCACAGTTTTATGGGATGCTTGCCTTACTCAGATTTGTCTCCGAAAATCATACAGAGATGCAAGCTGTCGTAGCCAGAGAGAGGAGGCTTAAAAATATTGCAGCTACAGAAATTCCCCTTCAGATGGAGCACTTTCCGGACGGAAGTAAGCTGGAACTTCCTGTATATTCATATTCAACAAACAGAGATTCAATCATCATTGTAAATGATTTCAGACCGATGGTAAAACCTACCCTGACAATCAGCAGACCATACGGTTATCTGATTCCGAAGAGTCATCAGGATCTCATTGATTGGGCCTTCAGGCACGGTTTTGAGGTAAAACCTTTCAAGATGGATAAAAATACTATGTTGGAGCAAATGATTATTTCAAAAATAGATTCAATTGATTTTGAGAGAGACACAATTGCAATTCCGCAGATTGAGGTGCGGAAGATAGAACCGAAAACGATTAATCTTGAAGAGTATATTTTTATCCCTACTTATCAGCTAAAGGGAAATATGCTCATCACGGCAATCGAGCCGCAATCGGAGCTTGGACTCGCCACATACGGCCAGTTTGCTTACCTGATGAAGGCAAACTCTACATACCCTGTTATCAGAGTAAGGTCAAATAGATAAAAAGTAATCATAAATAATTATTACCATGAAAATTGAGAGAATTGAAATACGCCATACAAAAATGGACCTTGTTACCCCATTTACAACATCAATGGGAACAGAGTATGATGAAGAGCACATTATGGTCAGAGTTGATGCTGAAGGTGTGACAGGTTGGGGTGAAAGCGTCGCAGAAGGAACTCCGTTCTACTCTTATGAGACAGTGCCGACAGCCTGGCACATCATGAAAGATTTTTTGATCCCTTCTATCATTGGCAAAGAGATCAATGAGGCATCCGATGTTGTTAAAATGTATGAGAGAGTCCGCGGACACATGATGGCAAAGGCCGGTATTGAGGCCGCCATCTGGGATGCACTTGCAAAGAGTAAGGGAATCTCCTTGTCCAAACTGCTGGGAGGAACCAGAGAGAAGATAAATGTCGGTGTGAGTATCGGGATACCTTCATCGGCTGATGAATTGCTCAGAAATATTGAGCACTTTCTTGCAGATGGTTATCAAAGAATCAAAATTAAGATAGCTCCGGGTCACGACATTGAGCTTGTGAAGGCTGTAAGAAGGGAGTATCCGGATATAATGTTCCAGGTCGATGCCAACTCTGCATACACGCTTGCAGATATAGACCTTTTCAAAAAAATGGATGATTACAATCTCTCCCTAATTGAGCAACCGCTCGGATATGAGGATATATACGACCATTCAAAATTGCAGCGTGAAATCAAGAGCCCCATCTGCCTCGATGAGAGCATTCACTCTCTTGATGATACCAGAGCAGCAATCGAGCTGAAGAGTTGCAGGATAATAAATATCAAGCCTGGCAGGGTAGGCGGTTACACTGAATCCAAACTGATACACGACTATTGTGCCAGCATGGGTATTCCTGTATGGCACGGAGGAATGCTTGAGTCAGGTATAGGCCGAGCAGGCAATGTGGCACTTGCATCTCTTCCAAACTTCACACTCCCGGGAGACATATCTGCAAGCAAGAAGTATTATAAGGAGGACATTGTAGACCCACCATTCTTTGTGAATCCCGACGGAACAATGGACGTTCCTACAGGTCCGGGAATAGGAGTTGAAATCAATATGAAAAATCTCGAGAAATTTACGGTAAGGAAAGAGGTGTTTTAGTGGCACTGATTTTCTATTTGCCTGTTATACTGTCGTATACAAATCGATGAAATAAAAATGCCCGATATTATGTAATGAACATAGTATCGGGCATTTAGAAAAATCAGTGCCACTAAATTTCCAGATTTGCATTATATTTGAAATTTGAATTCTTAAACTTAAATATATTTGAATACGTATGGAAAATGCGAAAAGTAAGTACAATTTTGGTTTAATTATCTTATTAATAGTTGTTATGAGTTCCATTATCATGTATCAGCAAGGTGTGTTTAAAAAACCGTCGTTTGATGTACAGATGGCAAAAGCGGCAAAAAAACTGAACACTCAATGTCCTAAAATGATAGACCCGGAGACGCAATTGGACAGTGCTGTTGTTTTCCGGGATTCATTGTTCCAGTACAACTACACTATGGTAAACATGGTTATGGATTCAATAGACACTCTTGGCTTCAGGCATTATATGAAACCTAAGCTCCTGAAATTCGTCAGATATAACAATGAACTGAAGCAGTACAGAGATCACAGAGTGATTATGGAATATATCTATCGTGATAAAAATGGCTCATTGTTGGGTAAGTTCACATTCACCCCGAAGAGATATCTGGAAGAGGACTTTTACAGGACAGGACCTTTTTAATGTTATTTGAAAAGGAGAGAGCATAGAAAATTTCGTCATTGGATTAAACCTATTCAATCGATTTAAGTCGAAGAAGAGTATAATTTATATTACCTACCAATGAGAAAAATTCTATTACTGGCTGTCCTTCTGCTGGTCTCTCTGTCTCTTCCTGCTCAGGATAAGATGCTTGACCTGCTCAAGGGTGAACTGAAGAGCCAAATGGCGACGCTTCAGAAGGGAGAGTATCCTCCTTACTACATGAATTACAGAGTGATCGACAACTTTACCCGTACTATCCGATCTTCAATGGGTGCAACCAACACCATCGAAGAGGAGAAACAGATCATTTTTGTACCACAAGTAAGAATCGGGAATCCCGAGTTCGACAACTTCCACGAGTCACAAAACGGTGTACAAACAAGCAGGTTTGCAGGGCCTCCTACTATCCTCCTGCCATCAGACCTCCAGAACGGAGCTGAAGCCTTCAAGGAGATTATCCGTGAAGAGGTGAACAAACGCTACAAGTTTGCAAAGAGAGCTCTTGAGAGTGCTAAGGCTAAGAGTGGTGTTAAAGTTGAAAATGAGGACAAATCAGCAGATTTTACACCTGTAAAGGCGGAGAAGTATTTTGAACCGGCCCTCTCAGCAGATAAAATTGCTTTTGACACAGAGGCTTGGCAGAAAAAGCTTAATAAATACTCTGCACTGCTAGCAGAAAACAAAGATGTGATTTCAGCTAATGCGACACTTAACTTCAAGATTTGGAGGAAATACTTTGTTTCAACCGAAGGGGCAGAGATAGCAGAGAATAGAGTCTATGTGGTACTGAGCATTAAAGGTATGACTATGGCTGAAGATGGAATGGAACTTCCGTTGAACGAAAGCTATATGGCTTTTTCATTGGATGAAATTCCTTCTGATGCAGTAATTATCAAAGATCTCAAAGCTATGTCAGCAAAGCTTTCAGAGCTAAAGGTAGCCCCTCTGGTACAGCCGTTTACAGGTCCGGCACTCCTTTCGGGTTCAGCCAGCGGTGTCTTTTTCCATGAAATATTCGGACACAGGGTTGAGGGACAAAAGATGAAAAGTGACTCAGACGGTCAAACATTCAAGAATATGGTCGGCGATTATGTTCTTCCTAAGAGTCTAAGCGTTTATATGGACCCTACAATGAAAAAATATCACGGGCACTCTCTTAATGGTTACTATATTTTTGATGACCAAGGAGTCAGAGGAGAGAGGGTAGAGGTCGTAAAAGATGGGATACTCCGTAACTTCCTTATGACACGTACCGGTTTGAACGGTTTCCCGAAATCAAACGGTCACTCGAGAGCTGAATTTGAGATGGATCCTACTTCACGTCAGTCAAACCTGATAGTTGAGACCAACGATTACAAGAGTGATGCAGAACTTCGCAAATTATTGATCGAAGAGGCTAAAAAGCAGGGTAAGGAGTTTGGATACTTCTTCAAAGCTGTTACCGGTGGTTTTACCATGACAGGAAGGAGCAGCGCAAACTCTTTCAATGTCACTCCGCTTGAAGTTTACAGAATATATGTAGACGGAAGAAAGGATGAACTGGTAAGAGGCGTCGATATGATCGGAACACCATTGTCAATGTTCTCAAATATAGAATACGCAGGAGGTGACTTTGAAATATTTACAGGTACATGCGGTGCTTCATCAGGCTATGTTCCTGTAACAGCAATATCGCCTACAATTCTTGTAAACAAGGTAGAGCTCCAGAAAAAGGCTAAACCTACAGTAACTCCGGCACTATTGCCTCGTCCGTAATTTATAAAAACAAAAATTTGAGAAATGAAACACACAAAATCCATATTTAGAAGAATAGGCGCTTTTATTCTCATATATACTTGCCTCTCTTCAATATCTTACGGTCAGAGGAATGAATCCGTGCTTTTCAAGGCAATGCAGGATGAGATGGACCGTACAAAAAAAGAGCTTACACTGCCGAATGCCCCTGCAACACACTTTGTGGGATACACAGTAGCAGAGAATGAATATTTATCGGTGAGCAGTACACTTGGGACAGTTACCTATACAAAAGAGAGCCCTAGAGAGAGAATTCATTCGGTCAACCTTTATGTCGGTAACAGCCAGTTTTCAAGTGACTATTCATATACCGACAATGGTATTAACCTGAATTACTTCACTACACGCGACGATAACTATGGTCAACTCCGTCGTAATTTCTGGCAGACATCGGATGTAGCATATAAGTTTGCCGTTGAGGTTTATAAGTCAAAAAAGAATGCATTAAAGACTGCTACTATAACTGAAGAGGAGAAAGCCCTGCCTGATATGTTGCCACTTACAACAACAGTTGTTTCCACTCCTGCAATTCCTGAATTTTATATGAATAAAAAAGCTTACCAGGAACTTGCATGCAAACTTTCAAAGATATTTGATAAATACCCTTCAGTTTTCGGTTCTAAGATAGATATAGATGGTATACAGACAGTTTACTATTATCTTACTACAGAAGGTACAAAGATTAAAGAGCCTGCCGGTTATGTGTCAATTCTCATAAAAGGCAGCGTGAGAAATGATCTCGGTCAGGTTGTGGATGATCAGAAAACAATCTATGCAAAAAGTTTTGACAAGCTACCGGCTGAGTCTGAGCTTATCTCTTGTGTAGAGAGTTTTGCTGAGAGACTTACATCTCTTGTAAAGGCTCCTAACATTCACGAATACTATCTAGGCCCTGTTCTCTTTGAAGAGGCAGCATCTGCAAAAATATTTGCTGACAATCTCATAGCACCATCCGGCATTGTGGCTCACAGACAACCTTTCCAGGTAGTGGCCTCAGTTGCAAGAGCAGAGAGTGTAAGTGATGCAAGAAATGTAAAACCGCTCGAAGACAGAATAGGCAAAAAGGTGATTGATAGCAGACTAAATGTACAGAACAGAACAGATCTAACAGATTATCAAGGTATGTCATTGATAGGAAATTATACTCTCGATGCTCAAGGTATTGTTCCGGTTAAGGAGATTAAACTAGTTGAGAATGGTATTCTTAAGTCTTTACTCAGTTCACGAGTGCCTACTAAAAAGGTTAAAGGATCAACAGGCAGCCTCAGATATGGTGTTACTCCGAGATCTATTACCAAAGCCATAGCTCCGGGAACCCTTATAGTTTCAGCACCGGGAGGGGCTTCATCTTCAGAACTGAAGAACCAGCTTATCAACGCTGCTATTGAAGAGGGGCTTGACTATGCTTATATTGTAAGAACTTTCGCTGACGAAACAGATCAATACCTCTATAAAGTTTCTGTAAAAGATGGTTCAGAGACTCTGGTTACAGGAGCTGAGATATCACCGATTCAGTTTATCAAACTGAAAAGAGTATTAGGCGTATCAAAGGATGAGATGGCTTTCAATTATCTTTATAAAGGATCAATTCCAACTTCAATAATTGCCCCTAAATCGGTTCTTATCGAAGATATTGAGATAATGAACAAACCTATGAATGTTCAGAAAGAGTCTCCGCTTATTGCTAAATAACTATATGCTCTAAAGTTGAGAGGCCCGCCCGGCATTTGCCGGACGGGCCTCTCTCTTTGTATATCACATTGCTAATATCCAAGACCTTTGTTTTCGGCCATTCTGGAGTATATGAAAAGATGCTGCTCCACAGCAAATTTCCAGTATTTCCAGGTGTGTGCACCCGGACTCATAATCAACACATGTGGAATTTTGAGCTCTTCGCACCTTTTGGCAAAGTTGAGAGTACTATTGGCATAATAATCCTGAGAGCCGCATGTTGCTAACAGAAGTTTGTCTCCGGCCTTAAATGCTGGATTTAGAAGAGTGCTGTCAAGACGTGTTGTGACAGAATTTGTCTCAAAGTTTGCACACCCTTCGCTGTATGGGCCAATTACCTGAGATAGCTGGTAATCCTTGCGTTTTGAATCCGGAAGGTAGAGGACACCGGACATACTTCCACCGGCTCTGAATTTTGATACATCGTCAAGAAAAGTGCTTAGAGCACCATGTCCGCCCATACTCAATCCTGAGATAAAGGTCTTTTCCGGAACCAGGTCATACTCTTTGACCATCATCGGGTAGAGTTCTTTGTGGAAGAATGTCTTCCATTGCATCTTGTTGATGTCAATATTGTTAAGGTACCAGCTATTATAAAATCCGTCAGGGGTTATTATGATAAAACCCCATTTATTACTTAGCTCCTGAATGTCTGTCTTTTTGCTCCAATCACTCCAGCATCCGCTCCAGCCGTGCAAAAGGAATAGAGCAGGAGTTCCCTTTCCGGACTCGTAGTTCCATCCGGAAGGTGTAAATACAAGTACAGTGTCGTTAGTCTTCAGATTTGAAGAGTTAATGACATATTTTTTCTGGGCATATACGGTTGTCTGGCAGAAAAACGCGAGGCAACAAAATATTAGCATCGCAGGTAGAACTTTAATCTTTTTCATTTTGTTATTTGAATATCAATGTAATTTTAGTCAAAATTAGACTATTTTTGTAAAGTTGTGAATCTAAAAATCAAGCAATGGGAAGCATGATTGACCATATAAAACAGAATCATTTGTATATCAGTTTATTTCTGGCTGCATTGATTCTTGCATTTTTGATTCCTAATGAGGGAAAGTTCAAATACGAATATACCAGGGGGCGTCCCTGGATGTATGAAACTCTAATAGCTCCGGTGGATTTTCCGATTCTGAAGAACGAAGCCGAACTGAATGCGGAAAAAAACCAGAAGGCAGCTCTGCTTGTCTCTTATTACAATTGGTCCGGCAACGCTTTGAGTGTAGCTGAGGATTACTTGATGGGCAGAGAGGAGATAATGGCAAACAGACAACTCTTTGATTTCATAGACGGGTATATACAGCAGATTTATGAAAGGGGTGTCGTGGAGAATTTCCCCGATTCCAACATTCTTGGTAAAGTCATCATCATTCAGAAAAACGGAGAGAACATAGAGACGGCTGCATCTGAGGTATATACCAGGAAACAGGCTCAGAACCTCCTTCGTTCCTCTATCTCGGGCCAATTCCCGGGATTGAATATTTCAGAGCTATTCATGGAGGCAGACCTGGACAAACTTATAGTGCCCAACCTCTCGCTTGATAAGAATGCAACGGAGATGGCCCATAAGAACGCGATATACTATATCTCGCCGACCAAAGGAATGCTATATACCGGCCAATTGATAGTGACTAAGGGGGAGACAATTACTGCAGACATAGAGCAGTTGCTGGACTCATATAAGGCAGAATATGAGATGACCATGGGATATACAGGCAATCTGTGGTTGTTAAAGCTGGGCCATTTTATATTTATTTCAGGTATTCTGGTCTTGTTTACAATCATGCTCTCGTTTCTTAAGAAAGAGGTGCTGGATGAGTCAAATAAGCTCTATTTCATGCTTCTCCAGCTTGGTCTGATAGTAGCTGTGACCTCTGTAGTGAAGGATATAAACATAGATTATCTTTATATTATTCCATTTCCGGTCTTTGCACTATACATAACATCGTTTTTCACATCCAAGATAGTTCTGCCTATCTATCTGATATTCATGCTCCCTGTAGTACTTATTGCACAGAGAGGGTATGAAATCTATTTTCTGAATGTCATTGCCGGGGGCGTGGTTGTGTATGCCTTTAAATACTGGAACAGAGGATGGGTTCAATTCATAAATTCAATACTCGTATTTCTTGTATTGTCGCTTTCATACCTCTCTTTCAGACTTATTGAGTATGGCTCTTTTTCAGGGTTAAATTCACAGTATTTCCTCTATTTTGTATGGAATGCAGTTCTTGTTGTTGCCGCATACCCTCTCGTTTTCCTTTTCGAGAAGATATTCGGACTACTCTCCAATCCACGACTGAGAGATCTTTCAGATACAACGAGTCCATTGTTGCAAAAACTTTCTGAAGTCGCACCTGGGACATTCCAGCATTCGCTTCAGGTTGCAAATCTTGCCGAGAGTGCGGCAAGGGATATTGGAGCCTATGCATTACTAGCGAGGGTAGGAGCCCTTTATCACGATATAGGAAAAATGGATGCCCCACAGTACTATACAGAAAATCAGATAAATACAAACTATAATCCGCATGAGAACCTTACACCTATGGAGAGTGCGCGTATTATCATAAGCCATGTTGATAAAGGTGCTGAAATGGCTAAAAAAGAGAGACTTCCACAGAATATAATTGACTTTATCCTTTCTCACCATGGCCACTCTTGGGCCGGCTTTTTCTACAAGAAATATCTTGAGCAGGGTGGCGATCCGGCAAACAAAAGTGAGTTTACATATAAGGGTATCCTCCCTGCATATAAGGAGCAGGTTATAGTTATGATGGCAGACGCTGTCGAGGCTGCTTCGCGTTCGGTGAAGGATTTTTCTGAAGAGAGTCTTACTGAGCTTGTCAACAGAGTCGTTGACGGGCGTGTGTCGGATGATCAGCTTTATGGAGCAGAGATATCAATCAGGGAGATTGGTAAGGTTAAGAAGGTATTTGTCCAGAAGCTTATGCAGATGAATCATACACGAGTTTCATACAATGTTTGATACGGAATAAAAAAGGGTGGCCAGATGGTCACCCTTTTATGAAAAACCTTTTCAAGGTCTTTATTCAAATACAGATTCAAGCTTCTGATAAACTTTGTGCATCTTCTCTATAGCTGCCTTGCTCTTCTCAACATTCTTGCCTGCAAGCACCTCTTTAACACTTACTGTTACATCATAAAGCTCCTTAGAGATTGTGTAATACTTAGGAGTATTATCTTTAAGACGTTTTGTAAGTTTCTCCTGAGGATATTTAGTTACAGCGTCTGCTTCTGCTATAAGTTGATCCATTACAGCTGCAACTTCGTCAAACTTGTTTTCAGGAAGCATTTTGTGATAAATTACATACAGAGTCTTGTGGTAATCATCCATCTCTTTAACGAAAGGCTTAACAACCCTGTTCATAGCTTCATATGCTGAGTGGAACTTTTCTGCTGCAAGTAGCATAGCATCCATGTTCTTCTCCTCACATGCCTTGTAGTAACTATCAGCAACTGAGTTGAATTTTACAAGCTCACTCTTCCAAAGACCCTCTTTTTCCCTTAAAATACCAGGTAGCTTGGCAGCATTCATCTTTGCCATATTCTCCTTGATGGCAGGGATGAAACTTCTGATTGCAGCTGTGTCTTTTGCAGGATAAGCTTTATGCCACAAAGGATATATAATCTTGTGGAAATTAGCAAGTTCAGGAACAGAAGATGATATCTCTGCCGAATGATCCTGAGTCTGTGCGTAAGATACTGTACTTCCTACCAGAAAGCACAATATAAATGTTATTACTGTCAGTTTTTTCATTTGATTTAATATAAATTTTAAACAAATCACTATATGCAATAATTGTTCCGAGGTGTATTCTGGAATTATTCACCTATCTTTGTACCTCAAAACAGATATAGATGACAGGGATAATTTTTGATATGGATGGCGTGATCCTTGACAGCAATCCATACCACAGGGATGCGTGGTTGAGTTTTTTAAGGAAGAGGGGAGTGATAATTGATGAACAGACTTTTATTGACAAGATATTCGGAAGCACAGGCAAAGAGGCACTTCGGCACTTTCTGGGTCAGGATCTCACAGATGAGATGCTTGGTGAATACACAAGGGCAATAGATGCCGAATTCAGAGAAAACTTTCTGAATGATCAGCATGTCGGTCCAATAAAAGACCTAAAAAAATTTCTTGACTCGGTCAAAATTGCAGGTTGCCGTATAGCATTGGCGACATCAGCTCCAAATGAGAATGTAAGTGCGGTATTTCAGAAACTTGAGCTGAACAGCTATTTCGATATAATTGTTGATCAGTCACATATCACAAGAGGAAAACCGGATCCTGAAATATATAATCTTGCTGTGGAAAAACTGGGATTGCCGAAGGAGCAGTGTGTGGTTCTGGAAGACTCACTTGTCGGAGTCACATCAGCATACAGGGCAGGGCTGAAGGTGATAGGCATCACCTCGACACAGCCTGAATCCGCCCTGAAAAACGTAGGTGCTTCAATATGTATTGAGGACTACACGGGATTCACATTCGAAGATGTGAAGAAAATGTTGGCGTAAGCATTTGTTTACAAAATGATTGAGGAGAGATTACAGTATAAGATTGCAGACAGGGTTTTCCGGATTTTTTTTCAAAATTCCAAACTTGTCTCTGACTCTCTTCCTGAATTCAGCCTCTTTCAAGATTTTCAAGAGAGTCCTGAATCACCCGTTCAGATTTTTTGCACATATGACTCAGAATCTATCTCATGTTTTGAGAAAGAGCCGGAAAAGAAGCTGATACATAAGTTTGAGCTTGGTGACGATTTGTGCCGATTGAGCAAACAGAGTGGACGTTACTCCTTTACTATAGAGAACCCGGACGGAAAGATTATACTTCTGTGCAAGATGGATCTTGGCTCTTCTGATGTGAATATATACATGGAAAGGGGAGAGGTAAGGCCTTCGCATTTTAAGTTCACAATCTGGACTATACTCGCCTTTACCGGAATACCCAACCATTATGCTCCTGTCCACTCGTCGGTGATTGTCTATAAGGGAAAAGCGATATTGTTCCTGGGAGAGTCCGGAACTGGAAAGAGTACTCATACAAAGCTGTGGACCAAATTAATACCCGACTCCTCACTATTAAATGATGACAGTCCGATCCTGACAATAAAAGACAATTTTCCTTTTGTCTATGGCTCTCCATGGAGCGGAAAGGGACAGTGTTACGTCAACTCGGCATACCCAGTTGCAGCTATTGTGCGTATTAAACAGAGCAAGGAAAATAAAATAGAGTTACTCTCTGGGGTAGGAGCCTTTTGTGCTCTATATCCATCATTTCCACCGGCCTTTTTTAAAGATCCATATTTTGAAAACAATATATGTGAGTTTATCTCAGCCATAATAAAAGAAGTTCCGGTTTACACACTTCACTGCCTGCCGGATAGAGAGGCAGCATATCTGGTTTTGGATACCGTGTATAAATCTCCGAAAGAATCAATCTGATATGAAGAGTTTCGCAGCTATTGATTTCGAAACAGCCAATGAAGAGCGTACCAGCGTGTGCAGTGTGGGTGTGGTAATCGTGCGCGATGGCGATATCGTGGATAGCTTTTATAGTCTGATCCGCCCCGAACCGGAATATTACCGCTATCATAATATGATGGTCCATGGTATAACATATGATGATACAGTGAATGCTCCTATATTTCCACAGGTGTGGAAAAAGATTAAACCGCTGATAGAGGGTTTGCCACTGGTAGCACACAATAAATCATTTGACGAGAATTGCCTGAAAGCATGTTTCCGTATGTACCAGTTGGATTATCCGGACTATGAATTTCATTGCACATTAAAGCAAGCAAGATCAAAAATTAAGGGATTGCCCGACTATAAACTCAATACTGTCTCGGCATATTGCGGCTTTGTGCTGGAGAACCATCACCATGCCCTGGCTGATGCGGAAGCTTGTGCACGTATTGGGATCTCTCTTTTTTATTCGTAAAATTCTGATTTTTTGACTATTTTTGTTTAATGAAGAGTCTTCTGAGTTACAAAAACTATGTTATATCGTCTGAAAAGCCCTGGGTAGTTTTTATACATGGCATAGGAGGGGATATCCGTACATTTTCATTACAGATAAAAGCATTCAAGCCTTTTTTTAATTTGTTGTTGCCCAATTTAAGAGGGCATGGTGCTTCTACTAATATGGTAAAACCTGAATCTGGAAAATATAGCTTTAGACTTATTGCCGAAGATGTTTTTGCTCTTATGGAGAGCTTGAATATTGAAAGAGCTCACTTTATCGGATGCTCTTTTGGGGCAACATTAATACGTGAAATGCAGGATATGTATCCCGCAAAATTCATCTCTGTTGTGGTATCCGGCTGTGTTCTTAGATTGAATGGTTTTTTCTTCTCCGCATTGAAGCTGGCAAAATTTCTTGGCCCATACGTAAACAATTATTTTCTTTTTAAAATAATGGCCTATATAATAATGCCAAAGAAGAACCATGCAAAATCGAGAGAATTGTTTCTTAAAATTTCCAGAAATATCCCACCTTGTGAATTTATCTCTTGGATAGTTTTAATAGACGAAATAAAATACAAGTTAGACGAACTCTTCAATAAACCATTCACTTCGCCTGTTTTGCTGATCAACGGGAGTGAGGATTATACGTTTATTCAGGATTGTATTCTTTTTTGCAAGATTAATCCAACGACTCAGATGGATATAATACCTAATTGTGGTCATCTTACAAATATTGACAGATATTGTGAATTTAACGAAAAAGCATTAAATTTTCTTATAGACAATAGCTAAATGAAATGAATGCCAAGAATAATAGTCTTGTTATTTATTTAATTATAATTATCTCTTTTTGGGGAGATACTCTTTTTTCACAAACTACTCCAAATAGTGCTAATCGAAGCTCTAATTCTCAAATTAAGTTCTCTGACCTTAACTCCTGGTATTTTATACAAGTCAAAGAGTCTTCTGTTATTGGTGGAATGACCAAAAAGCTGTATCAAATTGGGAATCCGAGAAGTTCTACCACTCCTGAAAAAAATCGAGAAAGAGATCCTGAGTCAGATTGGGCTACTACAAATTTTTTTGCCAAGATTGGTGTGGATGTGGGTGTAACAACTGTTTCCCCTGAGAAAAAAGATAATGGGTATTGTTGCAGGATGGAGAGCACAATAAAAAGTGTCGATATTATTGGGATTAAGATAAAGGTTCTTGTTTCAGGAACTTTGTTTTTAGGTGATGTAATAGAGCCGGTTGAAAGTATAAAAGACCCTATAAAAAAATTAAACCATGGTATCTCTTTTACACAAAGGCCGAAAGCGGTACAGTTTAGCTACAAATACAAAGTAGGGCAAAACAGAAGCAGGGTTTGTTACGGCTCCTCTCCTGTGAAAGGTTCCGATAAAGGTGAGTTTTGTATGATACTCCAAAAACGCTGGGAGGATAATAAGGGAAATGTTTATGCGAAAAGGGTTGGAGGGACCAGGTGTTTTTTCAATGACTCCGGAAACAGGTGGGTTAATGATACTACAATTACGATTCTTTATGGGGATCTTTCTAAGGAGCCTTTTTATAACCCTTCTATAATGGGCTTAATTCCTCAAATTAGTGAACTATATGTTAAAAACAGTAGAAATAAATTGGTCCCGTTAACAGAGACAGGTTGGGATAGGAATAGTGAAAATCCTACTCATTTGGTTTTATACTTTACCTCTAGTTTTGAAGGAATTAAATATACCGGTTCTCCGGGGTCGGTCCTCTGGGTTGATGATATCAGATTTATTTATTGATAAATAGATATTTTGTAATCTTATATATGAATATTAGCACATACTTCTATATTGCAAGAATAATATTAGCCTATGTATTCTTTGTTTTCGGGTGTTATATCCTTGATAAACAGACCTTGTTTGAAGTATTATTGCCTGATTTTAATAAGGCACCAAAGTCATCATTCTTGTTTTTCCTGATACTTTTATACATAACTGTAAATTATATTTATAAGATCATTAGTGTCCACTAAACATTTTATTTGATCCTTGTAACAGTCAGAATTGATGCAAAATACAACAAAAAAAGCGTGTCCACGATTTGAATTTTTACTTTTGGGAACAAAAGAAAAATCAAGCCATGC
>JAQVBQ010000152.1 GCA_028690215.1 Bacteroidales bacterium
AGTCTGACTGCTCCATACCACATACGCTTTAATGTTCCGTTTTTATCACGCATTACATCATTATCTCTTGAAACAGAAATATCGTATCCAAGATAACGGAACTCATTGCTTGAATGTGTTACTTTTGTCTTTTCTATAGAAAGTGTTAATTTCAACTTTTCCTGTAAAAACAATGCAATCTCCTCTTTCAACTTCTCGGCATCTTCCTTAGAGCCGATAATTCCAATAATAAAATCATCGGCATATCGGTTGTACTGTAAGCTTTTGTGTTCTTCGTCGAATGGGTCATGCCCATAAGTCTGAAACATTATCTTTCTGACCTCTTTCATGGTATTTAAAGCATCTTTGGATTCTTCTAGTCTTCCCATTTCACGCAAATCTCTGTATCTTTGTTTCCAATACAAATATTTTCTGTGAACTTTCTGATATTCGGCACTCGGCTTTCGATAGCCATTCCAGATATTAAACTTCATTTTGTATTCCTCAATGAAGTTGTCCAGTTTGCTCATATAGATATTTGCAAGAATTGGACTCATGCCCGAACCCTGTGGTGCACCGCTGTGTGTTGCATGGTACTCCCACTGCTCCATATAACCTGCCTTAAGGAATTTCCACATGAGCGAAATAAACTGCTCATCTTCAATTCTTTCCTTAAGAATGTCAATCAGTACGTGATGGTCGAAGCTGTCAAAGCAAGCCTTAATATCTCCCTCAACCACCCATTTTGCTCCATGAAATATTGACTGCACCTCCAGCAATGCTGTGTGACAGCTTCTATTCGGTCTGAAACCATGTGAATAAGTTGAAAAGGTTGGCTCATAAATCGCTTCTAAAATCATTCTGATTACTTCCTGTATCAACCTGTCGTCTGTTGATGGAATCCCCAAAGGTCGCTTTTTATTGCTGTTTTTCTTTGCAATATAAGTCCTTCTTGCAGGGTTAGGTTGATAGGTGTGGTTCTTGAGACGCTCGATAATTAGGTTAATTCTTTCCATACTCATGTTATCTAGCGTTTTCCCATCTGCTCCAGGTGTCATGCTTCCCTGTGAGGTTGCAATCCTTTGATATGCAAGCAGATAGAATTCCGGATTATAGAGGTTTCTATATAAACGCTGAAACTTGTAATCCTTTTGTGTTGTTTTGTGTTGAAGATTATTCAATACATCAATTGGTTTTCTCATGTGCCTCTCGCACCATCCTTTCTATTGTATTGAGAATTAGGCTGTTCCCCTTCGCCCTGTAGACAGCTTTCCTGTCCTCTGACTACTATGGGAACTCTGTTACCATGACGGATATTCAAGAGACGTTTTCTCATACTCTCTATAGCTCATATGATGAGCTTTCCGTTTTAGGCAATCCACGTTTAGTTACGGTTGAACTTGAGCTTATTATGCTGTCGGATGCGACTTTCGCCATTTTCCACTTTCCCGTGGCTGAATCTGTTTTAGAATATCTCGCAGGAACACCACAAATAAATGCTCCCGCTAAAACAACAACGAGTATAACTCCATAACGTTGCAGGCACGCACCATGCCCGATTTCTGGCTATCGATAACGCAGTTTAGCATTCATCCTCATGCATAAAATTTCATCCTGTTTGTACCTCGTTCCACCTTTGGAGTTAAAGTGAAAACGTACTCTCCGACATGCTACACTCCCTGTCAGGTTTCCCATTTCAGATAAGTCGGGGGATGATAGGTTGTAAATTTAATTACTTGATATTCTTCCCTACTACTTGCTCAAGGTAGGGTTCAAACCGCACCGCGTACGGTATATGACCGCACTTACGTGCGCACTTTGTGAGTGGATTGCTCGTTTCCACCAAGATAGATAAAGGTGTCACAGTTACCCGGAATGGTCTCCCACGTATCCTTGAATAGCGCTTTTAACTGGGCGAAGTTCTGGATAATGATTATGGACGAAATCTCCCTGCTACGCATAGTAGAAAGTAGGGAACAGTAGTCATCTGGTAATGCCACATTTGCAAACTCATCAAGCATAAAAGTCACATGAATTGGTAGTCTTCCACCGCAATTAAAATCTGCCTGATAATATAGCTCTTGAAATATCTGTGTATACAGCATTCCTATAATAAAGTTATAAGATTTATCTGAATCTGGAATAACACAGAAAAGAGCGGTCTTAGTTTCACCATCTCCATTTACACCAATACCGATGTCAGCCAGATTCAACTCATCTTTTGATAAGAGTCTTAATACCTGCCTGTTCTCCAAGAAAGCAAGCCTAGAGTTCGCACTAATAATAATAGAACGAACTGTATCTCCTGCTCCTCGCATACATTTGTTATATTGCTTCACTGCCGGATGGTTTGCCCCAAGTGTTGACTGTTCCTCTAGAAATTTCATTCGCACATCAAGTCTGGATGGCTTCCCCTGTTCAGTTACTTCCGCTTCTCCAAGTAATTTCAAGACTGTCTCAAAATTCCTCTTAGAAGGTTTTTCTTCGAGCCATACATAGTAGAAAATAGCTTGGAGAAATAGTCCTTCCGCTT
>JAQVBQ010000153.1 GCA_028690215.1 Bacteroidales bacterium
AGGTGCAACCTCTCTTTCGCTGGTTGCAGTTCTCACCTGCTTCTCAGCCCCTTTAGTAGGTCAAAAAGATGGGTATTTTTAAGCGTATTCCGGGTATTCTTCTGCAAACTCTTCTGCATCTGCATTGAAGTTTTTAACAAACAGCCGTTTTCCGGGGGGGACGGAACCGGCCTTCAATCGATATTTGGGTTTTCGGGGAGAACCACCAGCGTTCCTCATGTTCCGCTGGAATTTAGTATCTAACCAGCCAGCTGTAACACCTTCTTTTAGGTCATCCGGTGTAATATAGTATGCGAAGACCTTGACTATCATATAAGCGGTTTTACGGATGCGTGAGGGCCTTCCCTCAATTTCACGCTCAATTGAGTAGTCGCTTGATCCACCCTTAATTCTTTCATGCCAAGTCTTAAAACTCTCCTCTAGGTCGCGGTTAGCCACGGCATCTACAACGAGAATTCCGATACCTCCATTTTCTCTTACAATAGCGCCGTACTCTTCCAGATCTCCTAGAATAACATCGTAACCTCTCTCACTGGCAAATAGTCGGGTATCCCAGACATAATTTCCCTTAACTAGATGCCGTTTTCCAAGGTCATACGGTTCAATTCCCCCCGTTATTCTTTCCTTACTGATTTTTTGGACAAGATATTTGATGTAGTATCCTCCCCACTCGACTTCACCCCATCCAGGGAAATTGTTCTCCTTCATCTCCAAGATGGCTTCTTTTCCATCTATATAGGGACAAGGCCTTTCTACAAATCCTCCTGTTCCGTAATCTTCGAACAACGCATCTACTATTAACTCCGCCTCTTGTTTAGGACTCAGCATCGATCCGACCACCCGATTCTTTTAGGAATACTTTGTATGCTAAGGGATATTTCTTTCGGGCCTCATCACGTATTTCTCTGATCCTTTCTTCAAGAGAGGCATATTCTTCACCTGGGGTGATCTTAGTTATCCTTTCATCGATTAAATGCTTCAAATTTTCATTTTTCTCAAATCCAAAGAAATGCCGCCAGATTCCCTTTGCGGCAACAGCGGTAGTGCCCATGCCCATGAAAGGATCAAAAACCAGATCGCCCGGTTTTGAACTGAACACAATACATCGTTTAACTACTTCAAGAGGTAACGTAGTGCCGTTCTTGGCTTCTCCTGCCTTATACTTCCGCTTAATATCCCAGACATCCAAGGGATAGTGTTCCATTTTGTTAAAGTAGTACTTGTTCGGGTCTTTAGCAAGCAGTAAGACATGATAGTGGCTTGTTACGAATTTTTTCTTCGTAAAAACACCAAACTGATATTTCCAGATAATGTGATTGATCGTAGTGAATCCACCGAGCCTGGCCCCACGTAGGACATCTTCGAGATGGTTCCACCCACTAAAAACGTAGGCTGTTGCTTGAGGTTTCATGACCTTGTGCAGCAATGCCATCCATCTTTCCGTGAACTCTCCATAGTCAGCATCAACTTCTTGGTAAGAGTCCACCACCAAATCTTGGTTTCTGTTATAAACCGCTTCTTTACCCGAAAAATCGATACCAAACGGAGGGTCTGCGACAACCAGATCCACAGTGTTTGGAAGCATTCGTTCCATTCCTTGGATACAATCCTCGAAACGTATTGTGTCCTGATCGAGTGAGGGATGACGCGACCCTTCGTAGAGCCTCTGTGCCTCATCTGGGCTCCAATAGTCGTCTGGTGAAAATTTGATACATGCAAGGCCTGGAACGTATTTCTTTCGCCGACTTCCCTTTCGGTTGCTGTCTCCACCCATAATATCTGCCATAATCCCTATTACATCAAAGGTAGCTAAATAATTTGTGGTCTTTTAGAAAATTAAGGGATTATCAAGCGATCTTATCCCTGGCCACCAGCATTGACATCTGTTCCATGCGCTCCTGCAGTTTTTCAATCGCCCCAACCCACTTCTTCAACCTGATATCTCTGATAGAATGTTTTCTGAGATCTCGGAGTTGATCTGCATCTCCTGCCAGAACTCCGATTGAAGTTCCCGAATCTCTGCAGGGACCGGGTCGTCAGTTGAAGTTCTGATTGCTTGGATGCTCGATGAGTTCAGCATACGTGTCATGCGCTGGGAGTCCGAGAGAGACCTCCTGTGGCCGGCCATGCGTTCAGCAACTTTGACTGAAGTCACAGATCACAAGTTAGGACTATGATAAGAAGAACCACGACAGTCCATGATAGGTTTGGTGATATTTGGTCTTGGGTATGGGATTCCGCTGAGGGTG
>JAQVBQ010000057.1 GCA_028690215.1 Bacteroidales bacterium
TCAAATGCTTCAGCCGGGTAGGGTTCAATGCCTAAATCGCGCATTGCCTTAAGAGAATCCCTACGATTCCTTTCCTGTTCGTTAAGTTCGGTATAATCCATTTCGTGTAACATTTTATGTGCCTGCAAAATTAACTTTTTTTAATAACTTGACGAAATTATAAGTACATTTGCAGCTATGGCTTTAGAAAAGAAATGGATAGTGAGGGAACCGGGAAATCCGGCTCTAGTGAGACAGTTGTCTGCCGATTTAGGAATCGATCAGACACTTGCCAATCTTTTAGTACAAAGAAATATCAGGACCCAGGCAGAGGCGAGGGCATTTCTCAGACCTCAGCTGGACCAGCTTCATGATCCTTTTCTAATGAAAGATATGGATAAAGCCGTTGAGAGACTAGTATCGGCTATCGCAAGGCAGGAAAAGATACTTATATACGGGGACTATGATGTAGACGGAACTACGGCAGTCTCGCTTGTCTACTCATTTTTGAGAAAACACTCGAACAATAACCTTGATTACTATATACCCAACAGATATGCAGAGGGATATGGGATTTCGTACAAGGGAATAGATTGGGCCTATGAGAACGGTTTTACACTGATAATTGCACTTGATTGCGGTATTAAGGCTGTTGAAAAGGTCAGTTATGCAAAGGAGAAGGGAATTGAATTCATAATCTGTGACCACCACCTTCCTGACGATCATCTACCGGAGGCAGTAGCCGTTCTTGATCCGAAAAGATCTGACTGTAGTTACCCCTTTGACGACCTTTCAGGTTGCGGAGTGGGATTCAAATTGATGCAGGCATACTCAATAAAAATGGATATTCCTCAAGAGGATGTGCTTTCGTTGCTTGATCTGCTGGTTGTCAGCATAGCATCAGATCTTGTCTCAATTACCGGAGAGAACAGAGTTCTGGCACACTTTGGATTGAAACAGCTAAACACCGCCCCGAGGAGAGGGCTTTTGTCGATAATCAAACTTGCCGGGCTTGAAAAGCATATGATTACCATTGATGATATCGTTTTCAAGATAGGACCAAGGATCAACGCTGCAGGCAGGATGGAATCGGGAAAAACCTCGGTTGACCTTCTTACCTCCAGAAACGATGACGATGCAAGAAGTATTGGCGATGCCATTAATACCCACAATAACGACAGAAAGAACGAAGACAGAAAGATAACACAGGAGGCAAGCGAGATGGTTGCAAGTATCAACCATTTTAATGAAAGAAAAGCGACTGTGGTCTACAATCCAGACTGGCACAAAGGAGTTTTGGGTATAGTAGCCTCAAGGCTTGTAGAGAGTTTTTACAGACCAACCATAGTTCTTTGTAAATCGAACGGACTGATAACAGGCTCTGCAAGGAGTATTCCGGGATTTGACCTCTATGAGGCAATAGAGAAGTGTTCAGAGTATCTGGAAAACTTCGGCGGACACATGTATGCTGCAGGACTGACTCTCAAGGAGGAGAATTTTACCCCTTTCTGTGAGAAGTTTGAATCAATAGTAGCCTCAACCATAACAAAAGAGGTACTCACACCGGTAGTCAACATCGATACATATCTTGACTTCAAACAGATAACACCAAGATTTTTCAATCTCCTGAAGCAATTCCAGCCTTTCGGTCCGGGCAACCTCTCTCCGGTATTCATTTCGGAGAAGGTATATGACAACGGTAACGGAAGAAAAGTAGGGTCGGAGAGTGGTCACCTCAAGCTGGAGCTCATCCAGGAAGATGACTTTCATAGACACATTTCGGCTATAGCCTTCAATCGTTCAGAACATTTCGAGCATCTTCGCTCCGGCAATCCTGTTGATATATGTTATTCAATAGCAGAGAACTATTATAGAGGAATTGCAAACATCCAGCTTCGCGTCAAAGACATAAAACTCGTCGAGGAGGCAATTTAGCGGCACTGATTTTTCCAATCGGCTGACTATTATTAGATTATAATTGCCTACTGGTCAGTGAATTAATATTAGTGGCACTGATTTTTCTAATCCGTTGACTGTTATCGGATTATATTTACTTGTTGATCTGCGAGTTAATGTTAGTGACACAGATTTTTCTAATCGGCTGATTATTATCTAATTGTAATTACTTGCTGCTAAATGAGTTGGGGGATTTTATTTTTGGTGGCACTAATTTTTCCAATCTGTTGATTACTATTGAATTATAATGACTTATTAGTTAGCGGATTAGAAAAATCTGTGCCACTAATAATACTCATTATCTCTAAAAGTAAGGCTCTCACAGACTTACCATTTACGTCTATGATTATTGATGCAGCCGCTTCATAACCTGGTTTGCGTTTTTCAAAAAGGGTACTGATCTCTTCATGGAGGCTTGCATCATCAATGCTGTCGACAACAGGACGCTTTCCCTTATGTGTCATAAGACGCTCAGTGAGCAGCTCCAGAGATGCTCTCAAGTAGATACAGCGGGTCTGTTTTTTGATAATTTTCCTGTTTGCCTCGGAGATCAGAGTTCCGCCTCCGAGAGAGAGAATAAGAACCTTCTCTTTGTTCTCCTTTATCAATCTTTCAAGACTCTTCTCCTCCAATTTGCGGAAATAGGTCTCACCCATAGAGCTGAATATCTCACCCACAGCCATTCCCTGTTCCTGCTCTATCAGTTTGTCAAGATCGACCACCTTGCAGTAGAGATGCTTTGCAAGCAGACCGGCAATTGTGCTCTTGCCGACACCCATAAAACCAGTGAGAGAGATAATCATTTAGATGAGATTTTCATATAAAAAATCATTTGTATAAGATTGACATTCACAACATTAAAATAATGTCGGCAGATCTTCAGTGAAATTCTCCTCACCATCAATATCAATGTCGTTGGAATCATCGATGGAGTCATTATCTACATTGTCAAGATTATCCCCCTCCTCTCCGGATGCGGCAATAATATCTGAGGAACTCTCTTTGACAAGTGGTTCAATAAAGGTAATCTGGCCAACCTCAAAGTTAGTGAGACGCTTGCCTTTTGCTCTCAGACTCTTGCATCCGATGAACTCTTCAGCATCTACAATCTCGTTGGCACGCTTGCTGTGCTTTCCTTCAAAACTTATCTCAATCTGAGGATAGGTGTCGGCAGAGAGGCTGTGCAAGTAGGAGCCCTGAGCATCGTTGATAAACCAAGTTACGACATTGTCACTCGGCTCGAAACAGAACCTCTTGATATAGAAGCAATTCTGCTCACTGTCAAAATAAACGGCAGTGTAGGTCTTATGAATGTCCAGTTTTTCAACTGTGTGTATGTCACCTTGATACCTATTGCTAAGGTCGAAATTGGTGGTGTAATACTCACCATTTTTGCAGATTGCAAGAATCCTGTCACCGGGATTGAACTCGCCCAGGAAGATTCCTCTTGAATCAACGTTCAGCCTGTTTATGTCGTTGTCGAACCAGATTGACTGTCCGCCGAACTGAGAGACACCCTTACTCTTGAGCTGTATCTTGTAGACGCTGTTCTTGGTCAGGATATTTCCCATTGAGGCCCTGTTCTTGATGGCAAGATTCGACATGTCATAGTCGAAAACCAGTTTTTTGAGTTTAGGTCTCGGTTTAAGGAATACCTTCAGCACTTCAGCCTCGCCGTTAGGATTTGCTGTGAACCAGATGACCTGCGACCCCTCTTTACCCTGAGTCAGGTCGTACTCCTTGTCACGAGTCACACCTGTTACTGCAAACCTCTTGACAAAGGTCTCGCCACCCTTGCCGTTACGGTACACGGCATTGTAAATGCAACGGTCATCATTTCTGGTGAAGATGCCTATATGTATGATATCCTTGCCCACAAAAGCCTTTTCGCTGATCTTTGTGACCATATATTTTCCACTCTTCAGGAATACAATGACATCATCTATATCAGAACACTCACAAATATACTCGGCGTTGTCATCCCTTTTCAGGTCCATTCCGACAAACCCCTCAGCCTTGTTTGCATAAAGTTTGGCATTAGCCACCACAACTCTTGTGGCCTCGATAGTCTCGAAGCTGCAGATCTCTGTCTTTCTGGGATACCTGGCTCCGTATTTTTTCTTCAGTTGAGAGAAATACTGAATAGTGAAATCAACCAGATGGTCGAGATTGTGCTGCACCTCTTTCTCCTCTTCCTCAATCCTTTTTATAGCATCTTCAAGCTGTTTGATATCAAAAGTGGAGATCTTCCTGACAGGCTTCTCCACGAGACGGAGAATATCATCATGGACAATCTCTTTCTTTAGCTGTGACTGATATTTCTTGAGTTCAACCTCAACTGTGTCCAGTTGCTCTTCCCAGCTTTTCGCCTTCTCCTCAAGTAATCTGTATACACGTTGTTCAAAGAAAATCTTCTCCAGAGATGTATAGTGCCATGAATCCTCAAGTTCACCGAGCCTGATCTCAAGTTCCAACTTCAACAGAGATTTTGTGATTTCGGTGTTATGCTTCAGTATTTCATCAACACCCAGAAAGTGAGGATGTTTGTCTTTAATCACACAACTGTTTGGCGAAATAGACATTTCGCAGTCGGTGAACGCATACAGCGCGTCAATTGTCTTGTCGGGAGAGATGTCATTGTGAAGGTGCACGACGATCTCGGCCCCGGCGGCGGTGTTGTCGTCAACCTTGCGAATCTTGATTTTCCCCTTGTCGTTTGCCTTAAGGATAGACTCGATAAGCTTAGAGGTCGTCTGGCCGAACGGAATCTCATTTATGACCAGAGTCTTCTTGTCGAGCTTTGTAATCCTTGCCCTAACCTTAACAGCACCGCCGCGCAGACCCTGATTGTACTTTGAGCAATCTATAAGACCGCCGGTCGGGAAGTCCGGGTATATGGTAAACTCTTTATTTGTCAGATATGCTATTGAAGCATCTATCAACTCGTTGAAATTGTGAGGGAGGATCTTGGATGCCAGACCCACGGCTATACCCTCAACACCCTGCGCAAGCAAGAGCGGGAATTTCACCGGGAGATTAACCGGCTCCTGATTACGGTCATCATATGACCTCATCCAGACTGTTGTCTTAGGGTTGAAAAGCACCTCGTTTGCAAATTTGCTCAGTCGCGCCTCAATGTATCGCGGAGCAGCAGCCGAGTCTCCGGTAAGGATGTTACCCCAGTTACCCTGACAATCCACAAGAAGATCCTTTTGTCCTAGCTGTACCAGAGCATCCCCGATAGAGGCATCACCGTGCGGGTGATACTGCATGGTGCTTCCTATGATATTGGCAACCTTGTTGTAACGGCCGTCGTCCAGCTTCTTCATAGCATGTAAAATACGCCGCTGGACAGGCTTAAGCCCGTCATCGATGTGTGGCACGGCCCTTTCAAGTATTACATAGGAGGCGTAGTCCAAAAACCACTCCTTGTACATACCTGTCAGTTTGTACCTTTTCTCGCCATCTACAATAAGTTTGTCGTATTTATTGCTTTCAGAAGACTCTGAACCATCAAGAGGCTCTTCAACCTCGAGGTCGTTGTCAATATCAGGAGTACTCATATATATTATTACAAAATTTATTCAGGAATATAACCGAACTGCTTGAGTTTTCTCTTGTCATCCCTCCAGTCCGGATTCACCTTTACAAATATCTGTAAAAATACCTTTTTTTCAAAGAAAGCTTCCATATCCTTCCTTGCCATCATACCTGTCCTCTTGAGCGAAGCCCCCTGATTACCAATGATTATGCCCTTCTGGGAATCTCTGAGAACATTTATTACAGCCTCTATATGAAACACATTCTCCTTCTCCTTGAAATTTTCTATAACAACTTCCGAGCAATACGGAATCTCCTTCTCATAGTTGAGAAGAATCTTTTCACGGAGAATCTCTGAGGCGAAAAACCTGAGGTTTCTGTCGGTAAGAGTTTCTTTATCGTACCATGCAGGATTTGCAGGAATCAAAGCCAGTATTCTGTTGAAAAGAGAGTCGATGTTGAATTTCTCCTTGGCTGACAGAGGAAATATTTCAGCTTTTGGCACAAGAGCCTGCCATTTTGTGTAGAGCTCTTCAAGAGCAGCCTGGTTGGAAAGGTCAATTTTGTTGAGAACTATAAGTACAGGGATATCAATACGATTCATCTTCTCGATATACTCCATGTTCTTTGTCGAACTCTCAACCACATCAGTAACGTAGAGGATAATGTCCGCATCGCCTATGGCGGTTTCGACAAAATCCATCATGCTCTCCTGAAGCTTGTAATTTGGTCTTATAATGCCAGGAGTATCGGAGTAAACAATCTGATAATCATCCCCGTTGACGATGCCCATTACCCTGTGACGGGTGGTCTGAGCCTTGGCTGTTACAATCGAGAGTCTTTCTCCTACAAGGGCATTCATAAGAGTGGACTTGCCAACATTAGGGTTTCCTATAATGTTGACAAATCCCGCTTTATGTATTTTATTCTGTTCGGCCATTATTCAAAAATACCCATTTTGAGTGATGTAATCTCCTGTTCTGTAAGGAAACGCCACTGTCCTCTGCGGAGGTTCTTTTTGGTAAGTCCGGCAAAGAGAACTCTGTCAAGTTTCTTGACCTTGTATCCCAAAGCCTCGAACATTCTTCTTACGACACGGTTCCTTCCCGAGTGAATCTCAAGACCGACCTGACTGTTGTCTTCGTCTATGTATGAAAGGGTGTCAGCATACATTGGCCCATCCTCAAGCTGAACACCTTCTATGAGTTGCTTGAAATCAGTTCCGGAAAGATTCTTGTCAAGGAACACATGGTAAATCTTCTTTACTTTGTTAGAGGGGTGAGTGAGTTTCTCTGTAAGGTCTCCGTCATTAGTCAGAAGCAATACGCCTGTGGTTGCCTTGTCCAGACGGCCTACAGGGTAGACTCTCTGCGCACATTTCCCGGTAATGAGGTCCATCACGGTCTTTTCAGCATTAGGATCAGACAAAGTAGTCACAAAATCCTTAGGCTTGTTCATTATGATATAAACCTTCTCTTCACCCTTCAATCTTTCGCCGTTGAAGCGAACATCATCAGAAGCCTGAATCTTTGTGCCAAGCTCGGTAACAATCTGTCCGTTAACGGAAACCAGCCCTGCTACAATATACTCGTCAGCCTCACGACGTGAGCAGACACCAGAATTGGATATAAACTTGTTGAGTCTTATACCGTCATCACCCATGGCCTTGGCTCTTCTTGGCTTAGGAGTGTACTCCTCTGCTTTTGCACGGAAACTTTTCTGAGGGTTTTCTCCGAAACTCTCCCTTAGCTCGCGCTCTCTTGAAAAACGTTCGTCTCTCCTGAAAGAGCCCGAATCTTCGCGCGATCTCTCACCGCCAAAGCTTCTCTTAGGTCTGTCGCTGCCGAATGATCTCTTTGGTCTGTCGCTGTAAGGACGCTCTTCACGAGGTCTGTCACTGCTGAAAGATCTCTTTGGTCTGTCGCTGTAAGGACGCTCTTCACGAGGTCTGTCACTGCCGAAAGATCTCTTTGGTCTGTCGCTGTAAGGACGATCCTCACGAGGTCTGTCACTGCTGAATGATCTCTTTGGTCTGTCGCTGTAAGGACGCTCCTCACGAGGCCTGTCGCTACCGAAAGATCTCTTTGGTCTGTCGCTGTAAGGACGCTCCTCACGAGGCCTGTCGCTGCCGAAAGATCTCTTTGGTCTGTCGCTGTAAGGACGCTCCTCACGAGGTCTGTCACTGCTGAAAGCTCTCTTTGGTCTGTCACTGTAAGGACGGTCTTCACGTGACCTTTCGCCTCCGAATGCTCTCTTTGGCCTGTCACCGAATGAACGACCTCCTTCAGGTCTGTCATCTCTTTTAGTGTAAGTTCTTTTTGGTTTGTCACCGTAAGGGCGATCACCCTCCGGTCTGTCGTTACTGAAGCTTCTTCTTGGTTTTTCTCCGAAAGGTTTATCCTCTCTTTTAGTGTAGCTTCTTTTTGGTCTGTCGCCATCCTGGCGGTCATTTTTGCTGTGAGCTCTACCATCCCGGCGCCCACCTGCACTGTTTGAAAAATTTCTCATTTTTATTTAATCGGGTGCAAAGTTATGCCAATCCCGGATATTTTCCTACATTTACAAACATAATTCCTTCAAATAGATTTTTTTAATGAGATTTAAAGTATCTCCGCTTTTAAAAGAGAACCTGGACGTAGCCATTAAGTCTATCCTGAGTACAAGGTTACGCTCGATTCTGACCATGATGATTATAGCCATAGGTATCACCTCTTTGGTAGGAATACTTACGGCCACAGATTCATTGAAAGCTCTCATGAAAGAGAACTTCGGAAAAATGGGTGCAACATCATTTGCAATACGTTCGCTGTATTCAGATACACAATCGGGAGGCAGGAAGATCCGTGTTATAAACAGAAGAAATATCACATTCAATCAGGCGCAATATTTTCTGGAGAACTATCCGATACCCTCTACAAGCACGGTTTATGCGTCTGCACTTAACAATGCAACAATAAAATACGGTTCGTCAAAGACAAATCCAACCTTCTCTGTCAGAGCCGTAGATGAAAACTATATTACCTACTCAGCTTCAAAAATTGCAAAAGGACGCGGATTCAATGCCCGTGACCTTGAGGCAGGAACATTCTCGGCTGTTGTAGGCTCAGGAACGTTGACCTCAATTTTCAAGGGTGTCCCTGACCCTGTCGGAAAGATTATAAGTGTAGGGGCTGTAAGGTATGAGGTGATAGGTGTGCTTGAAAGTCAGGGGAGTACATTTGGAGGAGGGGCTGACAACACTGTGTTGATTCCCGTTTCAAACGCAAAAAATGTTTTTTTGAATGATAACTCCTATTACACTATAGGTATAATGCCAAAGGAGGGAGTCAGTCAGGAGAAGGCAATCGATGTTGCGGAGCAGCTTTTCAGATCGGTAAGGAGGCTTAGCCCGATGGATGCCTCTGATTTCAGGATAACAAAGTCGGATGCCACAATGGAGGAGATTTCCAAAATAATGTCATATGTCACAATAGCTGCTTTTGTAATAGGGTTTATAACTCTTTTGGGAGCGGCTGTGGGCTTGATGAACATAATGCTTGTCTCTGTCAAGGAGAGGACCAGGGAGATTGGTACACGCAAGGCTCTAGGAGCAAATTCAAAGACGATAAAACAGCAGTTTCTTTTTGAATCGATTGTAATAGGTCAGATAGGAGGGGGTCTGGGTATAATTCTGGGAATTATTGTGGGTAACCTTACTGCAACGCTTATGAAATCTCCGTTTGTGATTCCTTGGCTCTGGATGTTCTGCGGGGTGCTTACATGTCTGGCAGTAAGCATTATATCTGGTTATATTCCTGCAGTCCGTGCCTCAAGGCTTGATCCTATCGAGGCACTCCGATACGAGTAGTTTTTATTTCAGTTTGAAAATGTATGTGATCGTTCCCTCCTGAACAGCAGGTGCGGATGAACTGATGTTGAACTTTGCCTTCAGGGCCGCCCTCTTGGCGGCTGCCCATAATGTATTATCCTGAACTGTTGTTCCGGTATGTCCCGGAGTGGCACTAATCACACTGCCGTATTGATCTACGGTTATCCTTACCACTACCTTGCCTGATTTGTTCACACTGTATTCCGGTTCAGGCAGTGTTCCCATCAGAGTCCTTCCGGCAAGTCTTGCCGAGGGTTCTCCCTCAATGCTTCCGGTTTTGGTGTTACCTTCAGCGTGGCCGGCAGTGAGCGCATCGCTCACCCTACGGGCAACTTGTGGGGCAGATGTGTCTTTATTTGTGTTAGATGCAGATGGAAAGAGTGCTCTTCTGTCAATAGGCTTAGGTCTTGGGGCCTCGTATTGTTCAACGTCACCCTTGTCTCCCATTGTACTCTCGGCGCCTTTGTTTGCACCTTTACCCTTGATTGCAGATTCAGAACGCTGTACAAGGCGAATCTCTTTTTTAGGATCCGGAACTTCTGCCCTGGGTTCAGGTCCGCTTTTTACCTGAACAGGCACAGTCACAGGAGGCAATTTTTCCAGATCAACCTCTATTCCCAATTCTGCAGGAGGCGGGTAGACAGCAGAGAGGCCGGTATTGAAGAAAATCAGAAAACCGACAATATGAATACAGAATGTCATGCCGAGACCTACCCAACGGGCTCGTGCAACATTCTGCAAATTATGTTTCTGATTTCTTGACATCTGTTATTCCGGTGCCGTAGCCAGGATTATCCTGTATTGATTTCTTTTAGCTATGTTCATAACATTGACCACCTGCTCCATAGGAACGGTACGGTCAACATGGAGAGACACTGTAGGGTCCTCTGTTCCCTGGAGAGATGCCTGAATGAGAGGCTCTATCTGGCTGAACGGGACTGGGGTCTGTTCTCCGTTTATGTGATATGAAAATGTGTTGCTTTCGACATAGTGCTTTATGGAGATGCTCACCTCGGGCTTTGTATTTACCTGATTGGTGCTCTTTGGCAACAACAGTTTGAGTGCGTTGGGATTTACCAGTGTTGAGGTGATCAGAAAGAAGATAAGCAAAAGGAACACCAAGTCTGTCATTGAAGACATGCTGAAATTCATCTCAACCTTTGCTCTGCGTTTGATTGCCATGACCGGTTACTTATTTGCTGGTTCGTGGAGGAGATCCATAAACTCGATTGTATATGACTCCATTTTGTATACAATCTTATCTATCCTTGCTACAAGATAGTTATATCCGAAGTAAGCCATAATACCGACAACAAGACCGGCCACGGTGGTTACCATTGCGGTGTAGATACCGCCGGAAAGCAATGTGATGTCTACGTTGCTGCCTGCCTGAGACATGTTGTAAAATGCCTGAATCATACCGATTACTGTGCCGAGGAATCCGATCATCGGAGCACCACCGGCAATAGTTGCAAGGAATGGGAGCCCGCTTTCGAGCCTTGAAACCTCAAGGTTTCCGGTGTTCTCAACAGCAGTCTGGATGTCAGTAAGAGGACGTCCTATACGCTCGATCCCTTTCTCGATAAGGCGGGCGATAGGAGTGTCGCTTGACTGGCAAAGATTTACTGCAGCCTTGATTTTACCCTCATGGACATAATCATGGATATTTCTCATAAAGTTCTCGTCTATCTGAGAGGCTTTGCGGATTGCCCACCACCTTTCACCGAAAAGATATACTGCTAAAATCGATAGCAGGAACAACGGAATCATCAGCCAACCACCTTTGAAGGCCATCTCAATCAATGAAAAAGATACTTTTTCTACTGCCGGAGCTGCCTGAGCAGCTGCATCGGCTGTCCCTTCAGGGAGTGCTGCAAGAATTTGGAAGATCATATACTTTATAGTGTTATTTCAATAATTT
>JAQVBQ010000058.1 GCA_028690215.1 Bacteroidales bacterium
ACAAGATATTGTCATCTCTCTGCAGGGATCTCACAATGAGAAGATTGCCGAAAATAGTCCTGTCGTCTGAACCTATTGATTATGAGAATTCTGGAATTGACTGTTACCTTATCAGGAGTGGTGAGGTGGTTAACAGTGGATATGACATAAAAGGTGAATATATAGGGATTCTCTCCAAAGACGGGATTGTCAGGAATATATATGATATATCAGATATGCTATCTGCCAAGGCTTTTTCTCAAGTCACAAAAAAATACTTTCTTTGCACAGCCAAATCATGAAAAAACAGATGAAAATAACAGCGAAAACTATAGCTGAGTTAGTACAAGGTGAAATTGTTGGCGATCCTGAGACAGTTGTAAGCACAATTACAAAGATAGAACAGAGCAAAAAGGGTTCTATCAGTTTTTATGCAAACCATAAATACGAGAAGTATCTATACAATACAAAGTCAAGTATAATCCTTATTAACAGGGATTTTTCCCCAACCCAGCATATTCCGGCACCATGTATTATTAAAGTCGATAATGCATATAAGTGCATGCCGGCTTTACTTGATTTATTCAATACAATCAAGGCCAAGAATAAGAGGGGGAGAGGCTTTTTCACCATGATTTCCTGGACGGCAAAGATCGGAAGAAACGCCTATGTGGGTTCTCACTCCTATGTGGGGAAACATGCTGTAATAGGCAATGGCTCTCAGATATATCCTCACTCATACATTGGGGACAATGTGGTTATCGGGGAGAATACAACTATCTACCCAGGGGTAAAGATTTATGCTGCATGCAGAATCGGCTCAAACTGCATTATACATGGGAATGCTGTGATAGGTGCTGATGGATTCGGTTTTTCACCGGACAGTGACGGTGTTTACAGAAAAGTTCCCCAAATCGGCAATGTAGTGATTGAGGATAATTGTGAGATTGGGGCAAATACAACAATAGACAGGGCAACAATGGGGTCAACCATTATCAGGAGAGGTGTGAAACTTGACAACCTTATACAGATAGCTCACAATTGCGATATCGGGGAGAATACTGTTATTGCTGCACAAGCTGGCATAGCAGGTTCGACGACAATAGGGAAGAACTGTATCTTAGGAGGGCAGGTAGGTGTCGGCGACCACATAGTGATTGCTGATAACACAATAGTTGCGTCCCAGGCAGGTATACTGAGCAGTATAAAGGTGCCGGGAAGAATGTTGGCTGGATCGCCTGCCATAGATTACAAGGATTACATGAAGTCTTACGCAATCTTCAAGAATCTGCATAAAAGATAGATCATGCAGTGTACAATAGCAGATGTAGTGGCATTTTCCGGAAAAGGATTGCATACCGGAGCTTCAGTTAGGATGGAGATACATCCCGCCCCGGGGAATCATGGTATTGTATTCCGTCGGATTGATTTGCCGGGCGAACCCGAGGTTCCGGCTCTTGCTGAATTTGTCTCCACGACAAAAAGAGGAACTACAATAACAAAGGGAGAGGCCAGTGTGTCGACGATTGAACATATAATGGCCACACTGTTTGCTTTTGGAATAGACAACGCCTTAATAAAGATTGATGGGCCGGAGGTCCCGATAATGGATGGCAGTGCCGCAGAGTTTGCAGGGCTTATTTCTAAAACGGGTGTAAAAAAACTTGACAAAGCCCGCAAAACATATTCTCCAAGTAAGGAGATTCATTATAAAGATGAAAAGAGCGGAGCAGAGATACGAATAATTCCATCTAAAGCCTATTCCATAGATCTTGAGATAGATTTTAATTCGGATATTATCGGAAAACAGAGTGCGCATTTTGATTGGACATCTGATTTCCTCAAAGAGGTTGCTCCATGCAGGACATTTGTATTTCTAGAAGATGTCATGCCTCTTTTAAAAAGCAACCTGATAAAAGGCGGGGACATAGATAATGCGATAGTGATTGCCGATAAGGAGATTCCTAATGAGGAGAAGGTATATTTAAAGAGCGCATACCCTGAAATTTTTACCGGCGACATAAAACGAGGGTATATCAATGCCTCAGGGCTGAGATGCGAGGATGAATGTGCAAAGCATAAACTACTTGATATTCTCGGAGATCTCTCTCTGGTGGGAATTCCTATAAATGCCAGAATAGAGGCTAAGAAATCTGGACATAGTATTAACACAATAGTAGCAAAAATTATGAGAAATGATCTAATGGAGTCTGGAGCCATTCCACAATATGACCCAAACAAGGAACCGGTTGTAGATATTAATGGAATCAAGAAACTTTTGCCCCACAGACCTCCATTCCTTATGGTTGACAGAATTACTGAGATGTCAGAAAATGTTGTAGTCGGAATAAAGACTATCGGCATAAACGAAGGGTATTTCATCGGACACTTTCCGGATGAGCCTGTAATGCCGGGGGTATTGATTCTCGAGACAATGGCTCAGGTTGGGGGAATATTGGTACTCAATGGTGTGGATGAGCCTGAAAAATACTCTACATACTTTGCAAAGGTAGACAAGGTGAAGTTCAAAAAGAAGGTAGTGCCCGGGGATGTACTTGTGATAAAGATGGTGTTGACTCAACCGCTCAGAAGGTCAATAGTATGTATGAGGGGTGAGGTGTATGTAGGCAACACTATGGTTTGTGAAGGGGAGATGGTTGCCCAGGTTATCAAGAACAAGGAATAAAATATTTCATTATGAGTGAGGCTTACATTCATCCAAAGGCTAAAATTGGCAAAAATGTAACTATTGGTCCTTTTTGCTATATAGCAGAACATGTCGAGATTGGAGACGGAACCATACTGGATCCACATGTTACAATTCTTGATTATGTCAAAATCGGGAAGAACAACAAAATTTCCTCGGGGGCTGTTTTGGGTTCTCTGCCTCAAGATGTGGGATTTGCCAATGAAGAGACCTGGCTGGAGATTGGAGACAACAACCTCATAAGGGAGTTCGCCAATATGGCCAGAGGAACTTTTCACGGCAGAGGTAAGACTGTCATGGGAAATGACAATATGCTCATGGCTTATTCCCATGTGGCTCATGATTGCATCATAGGCAACGGGACTATAATTGTCAGTTATGTTGCCCTTGCAGGTTTCTCTGAGGTGCATGACTATGCCACTCTCGGCGGTCAGGCCGGTCTTCATCAGTTTAACCGTGTCGGAACTTACAGTATGATTGCCGCCGCTTCTACAGTATTGAAGGATGTACCGCCGTATGCCCTGACAGGACGTAATCCTGTGGCTTTTTACAAGCTGAATCTTGTCGGACTTCGGAGAAGAGGTTTTACCAGAGAGCAGATAGACAGAATAGAGAGTATTTACAGGACTCTGTACGACTCTGGACTGAATGTCTCGGATGCATGCGTAAAAATAGAGAATGATTTTGAAGAGAGTGTCGAGAAAAGGACAATACTTGACTTCATTAAGAATTCAAAGAGGGGTATCGTTCCCAAGGTTTCCAAGTTGTTGTCGCATGATTGACCCCGGGATTGACAACCACTATCTCACAACGGCTTATTTGCCTCCTGTCGCTTATGTAAAAGTGATATCAGACTCCTCGGCAACTTTTATAGAAAAGTTTGAAAACTATCAGAAGCAGTCGTATAGGAACCGATGTTACATATATAGTGCAAATGGTCCGTTACCTTTAATAATACCGATAGTCCGGGGAGGCGATGACAGAAAGATTGACAGCATAAGGATCGATTATTCCAAAGAGTGGCAAAAACAACACTGGAGGGCTATCTTTTCAGCATACAACACATCACCTTTTTTCGACTACTATAAAGATGATATTTATCCATATTATTGTAATCAAGAGCCATATCTTCTCGATTTCAACACAAATATACTAAGCACTATCCTTGAGCTGATAGGTCTTGATACCAGACCAAGGTTCACATCAGAATTCAGAGAATGTGTCGAAGGGGTGGATTTGAGAGATGTCATCCACCCGAAACGAGATGAAGAGACTAAAAATAAATATGGGCAATACCATCAGGTATTTGCCCATAAATACGGATTCCTTCCGAACCTTTCCATAGTTGACCTCCTCTTCAATGAGGGGCCAAACGCCATCACATACCTTTAAAACCTAAAACCAATAGTTGCCAATACTTTCCAGGCAGAATAGGTTGATTTGCCTATAGGTGCTGCAATAACCGGCTCTCCCGGAACGCTTATGTCGTTATAAAGTGAAAACTCTTCAGAGTTGGAAATTCTCTTTTGAATACCAAAATCGGCAAAAAATCCATTTCCTACTTTAATACCTGCACCACAAGAGAGGAACTGTACATCATAGCCATAATCCCTTTCAGGGTTTTGATAGTATGCGTATCCTGCCCTCAGTGATAATGATTTTGTAGGCCGGAATTCAGCTCCCATCCTTATATTGCTTGTGTTTTTGAACTCGTCACGGATGATGTCGTTCTCATCTTCAAAGTCATTGAAATTGCTCTCAGTGTCGTCCATCCGGATTCCTGCATAGTTGACAGCCTCGTAGTCGAATGAGAGTGCACCCCTTGTGCCGAATATGTATGAAACACCGATATTTGCTTTTGCAGGAGTTATTACAATATAGTCATAAGAACCGACAGGTGAATCTATTGATACATTGTAATTGTCATTATATGAGGCATATATATTCTCCTGCCACTCATCTCTGAGTGTCATATATGTAGGAGTTGCCACACTTACACCTAATCTGAAACCATTCCCCGGGGCAAATATCATTCCTGCCTTTACGTTTACACCTGTACCAGTAGTTGTCTGTCTGTATATGTGCTCAAACTCCTCAAATTTCGAGTCAAATTGAGTAGTGTTGACAGCTGCCTCTCCATAAGATTGCCAATCTGTGTACTTCAAGGATTGCAAACCGAAGCTCAATCCGAAAAAGAATTTTTCATTCATATTGCCGCTGATGGTGACTGCATATTCAGATAACCCTCCTGTGGTCTCTCTTGCAAACCGTTGGTCAAGAGGACCTCCGACAACTATGCTGTTGCCGACAATGTTTTCAGTGGCTGAAATATACTCTGATTCTGAATCAGGAAGCCTGTCGAGCAGATTTGAATTCCATGCAAGTACGGATTTCCATGCTGCACCGCTCTGATAAAAAGGATATGTGTCACCCGCACTTTGCATATCAAGCTCGGAAGAGTTGATCCCATTTGTATTGTAAGCTACAGAAGAGAGCCAGCTGGTCTGATCAGTCGTGCCTCTTGCAGAGCTTCTGTTGTTGTAGTTGTTGAGTTTGTTCATTGTTATTGAGAAGTTCAGCGCCTTCATGTTGCTCCTTTTTTTGTTATATTTCAGAGCGTTGACATATCCGATTGAGGATATTCCTAATTTGCTGAAACCTTCATCAGTGCTTATTCCTAAATAAGAAGTCTCTGCCAGAGTATTTACCAGAGAAGGGGTGAACATAAATTCGGAATAACGATAAACACCTGCAGAAGCCGGGTTTATACTTATTGTGCCAAGATCTCCGCCAATAGAGGTCATAGCATTTCCCATTGCAATACTTTTAGCACTTCCCTCATAAAAATTCTGGGAATATCTTAAGGCATCATACCTATTCTGGGCCGTCATTAATGTTGTTAATAATACGGCAATTGTGAGTGTTATTGATCTTTTCATAATATTCTTTACCTGCGATATACAGATCCACCGCTACCTGATGAACTTCTTGAACTTCCCCCTGAAGAGCTTCCAGAAGAACCGGCACTGTTATATGAGCTTGTATTTCTGGTAGGTTGAGAGTAGTTATTATAGTTATTTCTCTGATAATCTGATCTGGTAGAAGCGTTGGATGAACTGTTTGATGTTCTGTTAATGTTGCCTGATCTCTGATCCCTGCCGGTCACATCACTCTGACGTGCCGGAGCCCTGTAAGATGAACTCTTCTGGCTGCTATTGGTTGTCGCCGTCCTTGAATAAGACGAGCCACTTACATTCCTTTGTGGGTTTTGTCTTGTAGAAACTACATTCTGGTTGTAGACAGCGCCGTTTGAAACGCGGCTCTGATTATTGTCCCTCCTATAGACACTCTCTGAGGTTCTTGTTCCCTGATATGTGCTTTTATCAGATGTGTTGTAACCTCTTATCTGACTGATGTTAGCATTGGAGCGGCGTGTATAGCTTCCGGATGACGGAGTGCCGTTACCTATGTTTCTTTCATCAGATCCCCTTCTTCCGTAAAAGTATGAATCAGTTATGTTGCCGTCATTATGGTCATGGTGCCATCCCGGTCCTCCCCAACTGTAGTTGTTCCAGTAATACCAACTGTCGTACATTCCATAATAATATGGGTAGTACCCGTAATATCCATAGTAACCGGAGTAACCGTAGTAGTCGTAGAATCCGTAATAACCCGGATAGTACCATGGATCCCAGTAACTATAGTAGCCGGGATAGCCATAATATCCATAATTGCCATAGAAGTATGGGTGTCTAAAACCTCTTCCCCAAGCATGATTCCAATAATAGTAAGGATTGTTCCAATACCATTGGTAGTTCCAATTCTCGTCATCATCAGCAACTACAATCTGAATCTGATATTCCGGTGAATTAAATTTTGTAAGCAGTTCCTCAAATGAATCGTACTCGTTGATGTCAACAAAAACGGTGTCGGCTTTGGACAGAGGGAGGATTGTCTTGCCGCTGTTCTCGTCCACAACGATAACTTCTCTGGTCTTCTGTTTAAGGGCTTGAAGTTCCTGATCAGTTGCCTCATCAGGCACATTATGTACAATTTTAACCTCGGTTCCGGGCCTGTAATATGCAGGATCTTCGTAAGAGGTTGATGAGTAGTAATTTGCAGTGCCGCAAGAACTCAGTAAAAAGGTCAGGGCTATTAAGTGGTAAAATTTGTTTTTCATAGCACACCTCCTGTGTATTAAATATTATTTATACTTTTGTGCTGTTATACAAAAATACACAAAAATTGTACCACTCACAAATATTTAAAATATAATGGCAAAAGAAGTTAGCAACAAAGAAGAGAACTATTCATTATGGTATAATAATTTGGTAATCAAGGCTGATCTGGCCGAAAATTCGGCAGTTAGAGGTTGTATGGTGATTAAGCCCTATGGTTACGCAATTTGGGAAAAAATGCAGGCACAGCTAGACAGAATGTTCAAAGAGACAGGACATCAGAATGCTTATTTCCCGTTATTTATACCGAAATCTTTTCTTAGCAGGGAGGCCGAGCATGTGGAGGGTTTTGCCAAAGAGTGTGCAGTTGTGACACATCACAGATTAATGACTAATCCTGACGGTCCCGGAGTGGTGGTGGATCCTGATGCAAAACTTGAGGAGGAACTGGTTGTCAGGCCAACATCTGAGACAATAATCTGGAATACCTACAAGAACTGGATCAAATCATACCGGGATCTCCCTATTCTTGTCAACCAATGGGCAAACGTAGTCCGCTGGGAGATGCGTACAAGGCTGTTTCTAAGGACAGCTGAATTCTTATGGCAGGAGGGGCATACAGCTCACTCAACAAAAGAGGAGGCTATTGAGGAGACAATGAAGATGGTCAATGTATATGCGGAATTTGCGAGAAAGTATATGTCCATGCCTGTTATAATCGGCCATAAAACTGAAAGCGAAAGGTTTGCCGGTGCATTGGATACACTGTGTATTGAAGCGATGATGCAGGATGGTAAGGCTCTTCAGGCAGGAACATCCCATTTTCTTGGCCAGAATTTTGCAAAGGCATTTGATGTACAGTTTGCAAATAAAGAGGGTGGACTCGATTATGTCTGGGCAACATCCTGGGGCGTATCTACAAGGCTGATGGGAGCTCTTGTAATGGCTCACAGTGACAACAACGGACTCGTGCTGCCTCCAAAGCTTGCACCTATACAGGTTGTCATGGTGCCAATCTTCAAGACAGAAGAGGATTATAAACAGATTCTCGATAGAATGGCAGATATGAAATCAAGATTGGTGGCCGCAGGCGTAACAGTTAAGATTGATGACAGGGACAACCTGCGTTCAGGCTTCAAATTTGCAGAGTGGGAACTTAAAGGTGTGCCTGTAAGGATTGCGATGGGTCCGAGAGATCTTCAGAACGGAACAGTTGAGATTGCAAGAAGGGATACATTGACAAAAGAGTCTGTCGGTCAGGAGGGGTTGGAGAACAGAATTGCAGCGTTATTGGATGAAATTCAGGAGAATATTTATAACAAAGCGTTGAAATTCAGAGAGGAGAACACCTTTAAGGTAGATGACTACAAGACTTTTAAAGAGAAAATCGAAGAGGGAGGATTCCTGATGTGCCATTGGGATGGAACATCTGAAACAGAGGAGAAGATAAAAGAGGAGACCAAGGCAACCATCCGCTGTATCCCTATCGATGCTGAAGAGGAGGAGGGCTTCTGTATATATAGCGGCAAGCCGTCAAAAAGAAGAGTTATATTCGCCAGAGCATATTAGTTTAAACATATTTAGTATTTTTACAGAACAAAATCATAAAATCAAATTAGAAATGGCAGCAGATTTACCGTCCCGACAGCAGGAGATTCTAGATGGTCTAAACAAGAAATCTCACTTGAAACTTAAAGTTTTCAACCAGACTGCTGAGGTTTTTTCACAATTGAAGGATATTCTGAACGAGATGAGCAACGATCTTAATGATCTCCTGGACAACACCGACAGGCGTGTAAGGCTTGAGTACAGGGATAGAGGAAAGTTTGAGGCTGAGTTCAAATTTGCAGATGACGTACTTATATTCAGTATGCACTCCGACATTTTCCAGTTTGACAGGAACCACCCTATCTGGAAGAACGATTTTGTGAAAAAAGACATTAACAACGCATATTGCGGAGTAATAAGCATATATAATTTTCTTTCTGATTCCCTCAAGTACAATAGAGGGGATGATCTGGGATACCTTGTAGCAAGAATATTTGTGAACAAGGATAAATTTTTCCTTGTTGAAGGAAAAAGACAAAGAGATAAAGCAGTAAGTGCTTTCGGAAAGATTTCCCTTGGGCGGGAGGAGTTGGTTCAGATAGTCGAGGCAGCTGTACTGTACTCACTCTCTTTCGACCTCCTTGTTCCACCTTTTGACTTGGTTAAGGTAGCTAGCGTTGAACAGATGAACGACAAGATAGAAAGCGCAAAATTACAGACAGGTAAGAGGATGGGATTCAAATATAATTCTGATGATGTGCTGGAGGAGTAGAGTAGCATTAATCTTTATGTCCCTTATGACTGTTCATGCGACATATTCTCAGGAGGTTAAAAAAACCGAAATGAATGTCGGACATGAACTTTGTATAGTCATTGCCTCAAAATTCAAAGTGCCTCAGCTCACGCCTCCACCACCTAAACCAAGTAACTGGAAAAGAGGTACACTGCTTGATATGGGATTAACCCAGACATCTTTCACCAACTGGGCTGCCGGAGGAAATCCTTCATTGGCCATGAACGGCGCTGTGAATATGTATGCAAACTATACTGTCAATACACTTTTCTGGGAGAGCCGCCTTCAGGTAGCATACGGCTTTATTCAGCAATTCGGTGCCCAGAATAAGAAGAGTGACGATAAATTCATACTTGATTCTAAATTTGGATACAGGGCATGGGGAAACAAATTTTATTTCTCAACCCTCTTTAATTTCAAGTCACAATTGGCCAACGGTTATAACTATACTTCTGACACTACCAGGGTATTGGTCTCCGGTCCATTTTCACCTGCATATGCATCTCTTGGTATCGGTATTGATTACAGACCCTTAAAAAAACTTGCCCTTAACTTTTCTCCGCTTACTGGCAGTATGACCGTAGTGAATAAAAGAACTCTCAGGACAAGGTACGGCAATCTTGCTGACCAAAAGATAAAGCTCAAACTTGGTGCACAGTTTAAGGCGGATTACAGTGCCAAACTTTTTAAAAGGATAGATTTAGTCACAAGTGCAACATTTTTCTCCGATTTTCTCGACGATCCTCAGAATCTGACAGTGAACTGGGATATGACACTTACATCTAAACTCAATAAGTTCTTCTCTACAAACATAAAGACCAACCTTATCTACGATGACGATATTCTCATCGAAGATTCAAAGGGAGTTGCTGCTCCGAGGATACAATTCAAGGAGATTTTCACATTCGGCTTTTCATACACATTCGGAGAATTTAAAAAATAATGCTTTCAAAATTCAAAGAGAATCTTGGAGCTGCAGACGGCAGATGCAAGATACTTGCAGCAGTCAGCGGAGGTGTTGACTCTATGGTCATGGCTTCGCTTCTATACGAATGCTTTAATACCGATTTTGCAATTGCAACGGTTAATTTCAAGCTGAGAGGAGAGGAGAGCGATGCAGATCAGAAGCTTGTGTATGACTGGGCAAACAGTAAGGGAATAAAGGTGTTCGGGACATCATTTGATACATCAGACTATGCCGTATCCAAAGGGATTTCTATAGAGATGGCTGCAAGGGAACTAAGGTATGGCTGGTTCTATAGACTGATGGATGAGGAGGGTTATGAAGCTATTGCCATTGCTCACAATTTAAATGACTCTGTTGAAACATTGTTTCTGAACATTCTCAGAGGTACGGGAATCGAGGGACTGGGAGGAATAAAAATGAAAACAGGTAGGATAATAAGGCCATTGTTGTCTTTTACCAGAGGGGAGATTATGAATTATGCCCAACGCGAGGGGATACCTTTCAGGGAAGACAGTACCAACAGAGAAGATATGTATGCCAGAAACAGGATACGGAACCGGGTCTTTCCTGAACTTCAGATGATAAATCCTTCGTTCCTCAGGACAATTGAACGTGATATGGTATACTTCACAGAGGCTTCAGAGATCATTAGAAAACAATTGCAACAGGTCAGGACGGAAATTGTGGAGATAGATAACTCCAGGGCTTCATTGAAGATCCGTATTGACAGACTCCTTTCACTGGAACACTCAGATTACTGGCTATATATGATATTGAGTGACTATGACTTCAACGCAGCCCAGGCAAAACAGGTCCACGACTCTTTGACAGGACAGTCCGGCAAGGAGTTCCATTCACGGAATTATATGATTGTAAAGGATAGGGATTATCTGCTGATATATTCAAAGCTGGAAAATAGTCTCAACGAGCCTGAAGAAAGGCTTATTGAAAAGCCTTCAGAAACATCTTCGTTTATTGCTATTCATTCGCAG
>JAQVBQ010000059.1 GCA_028690215.1 Bacteroidales bacterium
GATAGTTTTACAAACAAGATTTCTTTGGAACTTGAGAAAAATTCTACTTTCTTGAAAATGTTGGAAATGTGGAATTGGGCAATCTGGAAGAGATTGCATGAATAGTAATTCTGACTCAGCTATAGGCACCTCTGTTTTTTAGCAATTTTGCCGAAGGGTTTTTCGGAAAAATGCCGAGGACTGTCTGACGACTGAAAGGAGGAGTCCCGCAGGCACTGAAAAACACAAGGAAAAATGCGTTAAGAAAAACAGGTGTGCCTATAGCTGAGTCAGATATTATATGAAACACCGAATCAGGATTCATCCGGGAAAACATCCGGAATGATGATAATTTGTGTAATTTTGCATCATTATGAAGATAGTATTCCTTGATCAGGCAACAATGGGGGACGATATCTCCTTTGTTCAGTTTGAAGAGTTGGGCGATTATACAGGATGGCCCCTCACCTCACCGGAAGAGATTGCCGAACGCATTAGCGATGCAGAGGTTGTGATAGTCAATAAAGTTGTATTGGGAAAGCCGGAAATCGATTCTGCACCAAGGCTGAGGCTAATTTGTGTGGCAGCAACCGGCACAAATAATATAGATAGTGAGTATGCTGCCTCAAAGGGAATTCCGGTTAAGAATGTTAAGGGATATTCAACAGATAGTGTCACTCAGATAACATTCGCCCAAATCCTTGCTCTTCTGAACCATATCCAGTATTTCGACAACTTTGTAAAAAGCGGGGAGTACAGCAGGGGAAAAATGTACTCGAATCTTCAGAGACAGTTCTCAGAATTGTCTATCATGAAGTTTGGTATAATAGGGATGGGGGATATAGGCCGTAACGTGGCGAGGATAGCAACTGCTTTCGGCGCTGAGGTTCAATATTCCTCTACAAGTGGTAAAGCTCATTGTAGGGATTACCCAATGGTCTCTTTCGAGGATTTGTTGCGCACTTCGGACATTATTTCAATTCACTCTCCGCTGAATGAAAAGACCAAAAATCTGATCACAATGCAGGAGATGAAATTGATGAAGAATTCGGCTGTGATAGTTAACCTAGGTAGAGGTGGAATTGTTAACGAAAGAGATCTTGCTTCAGCTGTCGATGAGGGAATTATTGCTGGCGCAGCAGTCGATGTGTTTGAAAAAGAGCCTCTTCCTGCAGATCATCCATTTTTGCTAATGAGTAATCCCGACAGATTATTACTGACTCCTCATGTAGGATGGGCAAGCGTTCAGGCAAGAACCAGACTTGCCGGAATGATCGTTCAGAACATCAAATCTATAATGTAGTCTATTTAAGGGGCGAATCCGGCTCCTTTTTCATGTAATTGTATTCCAGTCTGTCAACTAGACGTGGAAAGAATTTGTTGAGGATAACAGTTAGTTTACCTACAGGTGTGAGGACTATCTGAGCCTTTCTCTTTTCAATGCCTTTTATCAGGTGTCTTGCACACTCATCTGCAGTCATCATAGAGGCTTCGTCTCTTGGAGTCTCCCCCTGACGTGACCCGTCAGATACAAGAGCCTCTTCCCTGATATTGGAAGCGGTGAAACCGGGGGCGAAAATCATTACGTGCAAATCGTCCTTAAGATGTTCAACTCTGAGGGTGTCAAGAAATCCGTAAATCGCAAATTTTGAAGAGGAGTAACCGGTACGGGCAGGTAAACCTTTGAATCCGGCGATTGATATTACTCCTACGATTGACCCGTGTGTCTTTAAAATATGGGGCAGGGCATATTTAGTACAATATACCGTGCCCCAGAAATTAACATCCATGAGTCTTTTTATAACTGAAAGATCAAGGTCCAGAAACATTGCTCTCATAGATATTCCGGCATTGTTGACCAGTATGTCGACTCTTCCGAAACGGGCAATTGCCTGCTCTATGAGATTTTTACAATCACTTTCAGATGAGACGTCTGTCTTAACGGATAGTGTCTCGGTAACAGATGAAAGCTCCTTGTCTATTTCCAGCAATTTATCCAGGCGGCGGGCTGCCATTACTACCTTTGCACCCTTATGTGCAAAAGCTCTTGCTGCAGCAAGTCCGATACCGGAACTAGCTCCTGTGATTATTACAACCTTGTCTTTAAGCATGTTTTATTATCTACTCAATAGCTTTGTTTTGCATCTCAGTGCCTTTGTACATACCGGATTTAAGATTCTCGGCAATCTTTGAGAATACATTGAGTGTGTACTCTACATCTTCCAGAGAGTGCATGGCAGTAGGAATAATCCTGAACATAATAACACCTTTAGGTACGACAGGATATACAACCACAGAGCAGAACACTTTGTGATTCTCTCTGAGATCCACACAGATATTTGTTGCCTCAACAACGTCACCCTGAAGGAAAATAGGTGTTACACATGCCTCAGCCTTTCCTATGTCAAAACCTCTCTCTCTGAGACCTTCCTGCAATCTTCTGGTAATAAGCCATAATTTGTCGCGAAGTTCCGGTTTTGTGCGGATCAGCTCCAGACGTTTGAGGTTACCCATTACAAGAGGCATCGGAAGAGATTTTGCATAAATCTGAGAACGGAGATTGTACCTCAGGAAGTTTATAATTGATGCAGGTCCTGCAACAAAACCACCTATAGATGCCATAGACTTTGCAAACGCTCCGAAGTAAAGGTCAATATCATCCATTACATTAAAGTATTCTGAAGTACCGCGGCCATTGTCTCCCATCACTCCAAAACCATGAGCATCGTCAATCAGTATTCTGAATTTGTACTTTTTCTTAAGTTCAACAATCTTGTCAAGTCTTCCAAGGGCGCCGGTCATACCGTACACACCCTCTGTTATCAGAAGAATGCCGCCACCTGTCTCAGAGACAAGTTTTGTTGCCCTTTGAAGGGCTTTTTCGCATTTTTCAATGTCGTTGTGAGGATAAACAATGCGCTGTCCCATATGAAGCCTTACACCATCCATAATGCAGGCGTGTGCTTCAGAGTCATAGACGATAATATCATGTCTTGTAACCAGAGCGTCTATAGTTGAAACCATTCCCTGATAACCGAAGTTAAAGAGAAAAGCATCTTCTTTTAATTCAAAATCAGCAAGTTCGCGTTCAAGTTGTTCGTGATACTTGGTCTGTCCCGACATCATACGCGCACCCATAGGGTAGCCCAATCCCCATTCAGCAGCAGCTTCGGCATCAGCCTTTCTGACCTCAGGGTGGTTTGCCAATCCCAGATAGTTGTTAAATGTCCATGCAAGAACCTCTTTCCCGTTGAATATCATTCTCGGCTGAATAGGGCCTTCAAGTTTTGGATAAGCGAAATATCCGTGAGCCTTTGTTCTGTACTGTCCTAAAGGACCGCCTTCGTCGTTAATAATTCTTTCAAAAATGTCCATTTGATGTATAATAATTATGTGTATCTCAATTTTCTACCTATTCTGAGTATGGAACTTTTTCTTATTCCGTTAAGAGAGCAGAGTCTTGACACAGAGACACCGGTTCTCATGGCAATTCTGCCAAGTGTGTCGCCTCTGCGTATAGTCCAGTAACGCCTTTTGGAAATCTCTTTTTTATATTGGAAGTTATTTGCCGAAAGTTTGAATTTGTCAAATTTAACCGCTTGCGACTCAAAGTCAATAAGGTCATTGGGGTTAATAGGATTGCCAAGATATCTGGTCTCGAAATGAAGGTGATATCCTGTCGAGCGGCCGGTACTTCCACCCAGACCGATTATATTTCCGGAACGGATTGTGTCACCCGGATTTACCAGAATGTTATTCAGATGGCCGTATAGAGTTTCAAGGCCATTGAAATGCCTTACCAGTATATAATAACCGTATCCTCTCCTGTCATACCTTGTCAGTCTTACAACTCCGTCAAAGGCACAGCAAACAGAGTCATTCCTCTCAACTTTCAAGTCTATTCCATAGTGATAACGCCATTTTCTGAAACCAAATTCAGAGGTGACATATTTTATTGAAGGGGGGCAATACCCCGAAAGGTCCAGAGTAACTGTGTCTTTCATTTTGACCAGGTCTACCTGATAAGGATTGATTTTGCAGTCGCTCCATATATCATACTCTTCAGGCATATCAGAAATCTCATCTCCTCTTTCAAATTCAATGAGCTCAGGAATAGGCCTTGAATAGTTCAACCCAAATATTTCCGAAGAGTAGTCCGGAGTGTAAACGGGAAGATCTGGCAGTGTTACTGTCGGCTTGATCGGTAGCAGTACGACCTCGCGTTTCTTTGTTTTTCCATCTGCTGTTATGACAAATGAAAATGTCAGGAATATAAGCAGCAGCGATATAAGTTTAAGGTTATCAGTATCAGGCATCGATATTAGCGTATTTTGCGTGTGCTTCAATAAATTCCCTTCTAGGTGGTACATCGTCTCCCATCAACATGGAGAAAATCCTGTCTGCCTCTGCGGCATTTTCGATATCCACCTGGCGGAGGATTCTTGTCTCGGGATTCATAGTAGTGTCCCATAGCTGAACTGCGTTCATCTCTCCGAGACCTTTGTATCGCTGTATATGTAAGCTGCTCTCCTTTCCCTGCCCCAATCTTTCTATAATGGCTTTTCTCTCCTCCTCTGTCCAGCAATACTGCTCTTGTTTACCTTTTTTTACCAGGTAAAGAGGAGGTGTTGCTATATAAACATATCCGTTCTTGATAAGATCCTGCATGTAACGGAAAAAGAAAGTTAATATTAGTGTTGCAATGTGGCTGCCATCGACATCGGCATCCGTCATGATAATTACTTTGTGATAACGCAGTTTGTTGAGATTGAGAGCTTTGCTGTCATCTTCGGTGCCTACAGTGACTCCAAGAGCAGTGTAGATATTACGAATTTCTTCACTTTCAAAGACTTTGTGTTCCATAGCCTTTTCAACATTCAAAATCTTTCCTCTCAGAGGAAGGATTGCCTGGAACATTCTGTCACGCCCTGTCTTGGCTGTTCCACCCGCAGAATCTCCCTCAACGAGGAAAATCTCGCATTTAGAAGCATCCCTGTCAGAGCAGTCTGCCAATTTTCCGGGCAGTCCTGATCCGGACATGACTGTTTTCCTCTGTACCAACTCTCTAGCCTTTCTGGCTGCGTGCCTTGCGGTTGCAGCAAGTATCACCTTGTCGATTATTGCTCTGGCATCTTTTGGATTCTCCTCAAGATAATTTTCTAAAGCTGTTGTAGTAGCCTGTGAGACAGAGGCCATTACCTCGGGATTTCCAAGTTTTGTCTTGGTCTGTCCTTCAAACTGAGGCTCCTGTACTTTTACTGAAATTATGGCTGTAAGGCCCTCTCTGAAATCGGATGCATCAATGTCAAACTTTAGTTTTGACAGCATTCCGTTTTTGTCTGCGAAGTTTTTCAGTGTAGTTGTAAGACCCCTTCTGAATCCGCTGAGATGTGTACCACCCTCAATTGTATTGATGTTATTTACATATGAGTGGACATTTTCGGTAAATCCATTATTGTACTGCATGGCAATCTCAATAGGAATTCCAGTCTTGTCGTTTTCAAGGTAAATCGGCTTCTCAGTAAGCTTATCTCTTGTTCCGTCCAGATATTGGACAAATTCCATAAGACCAAGTTCTGAGTAAAATATCTCCTTCTTAACTTTGTTCTCAACCTCCTCGATGTTTCCATTCCCATCTTTCTCTTCGGTGTTTTCGCGCAGATCGGTGAGTGTTAGCTTGATGCCTTTGTTAAGGAAGGCCAGCTCCCGTAACCTGGTTGCCAGTATCTCGTAGTTGTATACTGTCCCCATTGTGAAAATTTCGGGGTCAGGTTTGAAGGTTATGATTGTTCCGGTTCTGTCTGAATCTCCCTCAACTTTAACTGGATATAAAGGAATACCTTTTGAAAACTCCTGAATAAACTTCTTGCCTTCACGGTGAATCTCTGCAGTCAAATGTGAGGAGAGGGCATTCACACAAGAAACACCGACTCCGTGAAGTCCTCCAGAAACTTTATATGAATCTTTACTGAATTTACCTCCTGCATGCAATACGGTCAGTACAACTTCAAGAGCAGATCTTCCCTCTTTTTCATGCATGCCAGTCGGTATACCACGACCGTTATCTGTGACACTTACTGAATTGTCGGGATTTATAATAACATCGATATCAGTACAATAGCCCGCCAATGCCTCATCAATGGAGTTATCCACAACCTCATATACCAAATGGTGTAATCCTCTTGAACCAATGTCTCCTATGTACATTGAAGGCCTTTTCCTGACCGCCTCTAATCCCTCTAAAACTTGAATACTGTCAGCAGAATAGCCCCCACCGACAATCGCAGATTCTTTTTCCTTCATTTTGAAATATTATCTCTTTTAAAAGAAACAAAGTTACAAAAAATCACTAAAAAAACCTAATAATTAAATAAAATTATTAGGTTTGCCTTCTCTTGCAATATGTTGAATATCAGAATTTAAATATAATTCCCAACCCTCCGTTGATACCCGGATTACCGTAGTTTAGGTAGTAAAGGTCATTGGTGTTCAGCAAATTATTTACTCTAAAGTAGAAAGATAGATTACGATTGTATGCGTATGTAAGATCAAAGTTCACAACAGCAAATGCCGGGATTGTAACCGATGACTCTTCATTCATAACGTCGTTACGGTCAAAGTAAGCAAGGGTCTTGCCGGATGATCTGAAATGGACGTTCACACCTGCGATAATCCTTTCCCGCCAGTTATATCTGCCGAATGCTCTTGTCTCAAAGGCAGGTATGTTAAATACAGTCGATCCATCTTTATTTTTGCATTTGCTGTAAATCATGCTAATACCCGACTCAATGGCATCTGATTTCCAAAAAACCTCACCCCCTGCAGATATTTTGTTCATATCTTTATATGAGGCAATAAATGTATTGACGGGGCCGGTCATGTTATCTGTGAGATGGAACATAGTCATATAGCCTTTGTATTGATTGTAGCCGGCCCAGACATTGTAAGAGAGCCTCTCACGCACCTCTCCCTTGAACCCGGCTCTGACGATTAATGGCTCTCTGGTGTTCTTGACACTGATAGAAGGTGTAATCCACGGATTGAGATCCATCATCTGACTGTAGGTTCTGAAATGGTTATTACCATCCACTGAGGCATAAAACCAGAGTTTTTCCCTTGCAAGTTCATATGAGAGTGACCCCCTGAAGTAAACATTGAATGCATCCTCGCTCTTGTCGACATATTTGCCGAGTTTTAATCCAACCTCGAAAATCCACTTGTTTTTGTTGAAGAGATAACGTGGGTAGACATCCACATTGTACCTGTCAAGTTTTTGTGAGTTGATGCTGTTTGCAGCTTGATACTCCAGGTCAATCAGAAACCGGTGATGTTTGGCAAATACGGGTCCTAGTGTTGCCTTTGCATCAACATAGTTCTCTTCGTTAGAATAATACGGGTTGTAATAATTAATATCTGCCTCCAGCATTTCCAGATACTTTACCTTGTCATTGATGTAGTTGTATTTAATATTAAGATCATAATAGAAATAATTAGATTTTTTGTTTGTAGATCTTAAATAGAAATTGGCACCCAATCTGTCAAAAGAGTGGGAGAGTGTGTCTTTGAGGTATGATGTCGTACCCCATCTTGCAGAGGGAGCAATAAAGACATTGTTTATCTGGTATGTACTGTCATTGAATCCGTAGAAGCTGAAAAGATTCCTGTCGTATTCAAGGTCAAGACCGATTTCCCCTTTTTCGAAGCTATGGCCGGCATTAATGCCTATGTTGTTTTTGCTGTAGGGTGCTTTTGTCTCTCTTTCTGATTTCAGAGCCTCACCACCTTCTATCTTTATCCGGTTCAGGTCTCCCCAGAAGGAGTCATGTTTACCATATAAAGTAAGAGTGAAATTTGAAGGTAGGGTGGGTTGAAAATATATGTCAACATGGGGGTTCAGGGGGATGTTCACTCCGAAATTTCCATAAAGCATCGGATAACGGCCCTTTGTTCCATGCTCAATCTGTGCAGATGGCAGCGGAGAGAACTCATAAAGATTTGCTATAGGCTTGTCGAATATAGAGTAGTCAAAATTGAGATTGAAATTTCCCAAAGAGTCCGGGTATGAAGGTTTGATTCTTCCCTTTTGGATCTCTAGCAGATAAGCGTCAAAATCCCTTCTTACCTCAAGTGTGGGATCGATTTTTTGTTGTGCGGAGAGAGGCTGGGAAACTGATATAAGAGCCATAACGCCTATAACCGGATATATATATTTAATAATTCTCATGCTTAAGTTTTATTTAGTCTTTTTTGCAATTCTTGAAAGCCTCATCTTTACCTGGTCGGCTATATCATCTTTTGATGTTGATTTATACGATTCGAGTATGCTCTTGAAAGTAGCCTCTGCCTGTTCCCAGTTCTCTCTTTCGGCGTAGCTGTCTCCCAGTAATATAAAACTCTTGGCAAGCCAGTATGTCTGAGATGTATTTGAGTCAGAAAAAGCAAAGACCTCTTTTTCAACGGTTGTAAAGTCTCCGTTATCAAAAGCGTTGGTGATAATCATATATTGACACTCCGCACCCTCCGGAACAGACTTGTTTTTTGCTATCTCTTTCAGGAGTGGGAGAGCCTTGTTTCTTTCACCAAGCAAAAAATATGATTTGGCTAACACATATTTCACTCTCTGTCTATCGGACTCATCCAGACTCTGAACTTGTATCTTCTGAGCCTCAACTACAGCATTTTCATATTGCTTGTCCATGAAGAATGAGTTGATCCGGCCAACCTCTGCCTCGGTTTTGTTATTTGGCAATTTGGCAATTATGCTTAATGTAGAGTAACCCTCAAGGGCTTTTTTGTACTTCTCCAGCCTGTATGCAATCCTGGCATAGTTTAAAGTTGCCAGTTCTACAAAGGAGCCTTCTCCTTGCTGCATCACCTTCATGTATGAGTCAAGGGCAAGTTCGGGTTTGTCGGATTTCATATAAAGTTCCCCGAGATAGTAATACGCCTGTGAAAGCTTGATGCTTGAAGGGTATTTTGTTGTGAAAGAGGTCAGAGAGCTGATGGCTCCATTTGTATTACCAGACAGATACAACTTTTCGGCAGAGTTGAACAACATTAACTCCTTGTCACCTGCTGATTTTGTGGTAGACAACCCTTTCTGATCAAGATAGGAAAGGAACTCCTCGGCCTCTCCCTTCTCCTGATAAATATTCTCCAGTCCGGCAATGGCGCTTTGTGCCTCAGGAGAGTCAGGCCCTTGCTCAAGTATCTTTTTGTAATATTCTGTCGCACCTGCGTTGTCCTGCATGTTAAGGCTTATAAGACCAAGTTCCAGTAGTGCTTTTGTGTAATAAGGACCCTCACGGTACTCTTCGCTTAGTTCCTTGAAATACTGTATGGCCTCGCTATTTGCTCCTGTCTGGACAAGTGTCCTTCCAAGCTCATACAGAACCTCGGGATAGTATCTGTTACGGACCTTTGAGTTGACAACCTCTTTCAGAACATCAATCTTTTTCCCGTCGTCACCGATAAGCCCGTATGAGACAGACATCTGATACCTGGCATAGGAGTATGATAGTTGGTCTTTTGCACTTACTTCAGAATAAATATCTATAGCTGCATTATAGTTTTTCTGCATGAAAAGACAATCACCGGATCTTAGCCTTGCCTCTGACACGTATGAAGGAGCAGAAGATGAGTTAGCCAGATATTTTTTGAATGTCTCCTCAGCTCTTTTGTAATCTGGGAGCTTGAAATAGCCATAAGCAAGGTTGAAGAGTGCTACCGGGTATTCTGCAGTTTTTCTGAAGCTCAGTTCTTTGCCGATTAACTCCTGGTTGATCTCTATCGATTTCTGAAATTGACCATTTCTGTAGTATGCCTCGGCGAGCCAGAAAGAGGCCAGATTCTTCAGATAAATATTTCCGCTGGAGTTGTCAATTGATAGTTCAAGGTATTGAATTGCATCACGATAGCCCCCAAGGTCAACCAGCTGCATTCCTCTAAGAAAAGATGCTTTCTGAAGGTTCTGACGATCCCTGTCTGTAGGGCGTTTAATAAGTTTAAGAGCTTCGACTGCGGATTTATAATCTCCTGAGACAAGGTAGTGGCTGGCTATATAATTCTGTATCTCATTGAATTTTGTGTCAGGAGGAGAGTATGTGGAGAGATAGTTCTGAAACTTTGATATGTCTGAATTCAGGTCAAATGAGAGTTTAGCATAGTTGAACATCGCATCCTCCTTGAGTAGTTGGTCGAAACTCATCTCTGATGCCTCTTTAAAAAGAGTGAGTGCCTGCTGTTTGTTTTTCATCTCGGCATAGCAGAATCCCATGTGATACTTTGCGTTTTGAGTGAGAGAGTCTGAAACAGTTATGATTTTACCGAAAGATTCTACGGCAAGCTTGTAACTCTTGAGTTTGTATGATATCATTCCCTGGTAATAGAGGTCATTTCTGGAGAGAGAGGCGCTGCTTTGGGAGTATTTGTCAAAATATGACTGAGCTTTTTGATTCTCACCCTTGTCGTAGTATGCCTCAGACAGCATCCTTGCTGTTTTAGTTTTGAACTCTTCTGATAAGAGTTCATAAAGAATTTCCCCATTTGTGATTACGGAGCCATACTCCTTAAGCATGAAATCGGATTCGAGGGTATAGAACCTGGCAAGCAGACTGAATCTTGAATCTCCGGATATTTTTGCAAATCCCGCCTTGGCCTCCTTAAACTCTTTGAGCATATAGTGAATATATGCCGAGTAATAACATGCTGGGTTGGAATATGTGGTATAAGGACCTGAGTATAGAGCGTCAAAAATTGACAGGGCCTTGATAAGATTGCCCACTCTCATGTGTGAATAGCCAAGTCTGAAGCTGTATTCTGCCACCTGCCCCTTACTTAGATTTTTGACGTCAATCTTGTTCAGAAGCTCAAGGGCCCGTCCGAAATCCTCCTCATTGAAAAAGGAGGTGGCAAAACTCAGATATATGGAACCCAACTGGTTTGAATAGGGATAGTTTGCCTCATAATCTTTAACTA
>JAQVBQ010000060.1 GCA_028690215.1 Bacteroidales bacterium
AGCATCTTTTTTTGTCTGAGTTCTTGTATATCTTTTTCTTATCAGCAAAGAAACCTCAACCGGTTTTCTTAGAACTTCAGCAACATTACGTGCAATAATCTCAGCCTGATTATAGCCCCTTTTCCATCTTTTAAACGGATGCAACGGGACAGGAATTACAATATCTACATCATCATAAACACCACTTTGCAAGAGTTTTTCACCTAGCAACTCCCCCAGATAGGCTCCAAGCTTACGCCTTCCCTTGTACTTGAAGTAATGAATCAAGTTTTTGTAGGGGCTCTCGTCCCTATAGTAAAAAAGTGATGAGGCGTGTACAAATTCAACCCTCCCGAAAAACCTTTCCTCAGCAGGGTTTCCGGACCATGTCCAGAAGTATGTAAGAGGCATTTCAGAACTGCATTGCAAACAAAGATATCTCTCCCCTCTCAACAAAATCCTTCCGCACACAGGACATATCCTAGGCAAAAGCAAATCCAGCAACATCAATATATTAGTTTAACATCCAATGCTTTTTTCACCTGATAGTCATTCCTGAGAATGCTCTCTATCTGGCCTCTTTCAAAATAGTATCTGTTGACTATCTCCTCTTCAAGAAATGTTTTAATAGTTGCGGCATCCCTTCTCAACATCTGCTCCTTAGTGAGCTTTACATTTTTCTCCAGGCCGGCAATTTCATTCTTCACCTCATCATATCTGGACTCCTGCTTAAGTGTGGTAATCAATTTGTCCAGTTCCACCTCGGACGCACTCCTTCCGTCAAACTCCTTGGTTGCTGCAAAAGATACAAACTCCTCATACTCCTTGTCTGTAAGAGTAAAATCCTTTGGTTGTGCAATTGAAGGGTGGTTTTTAAAGTAAATAATGGAATAGTCCATCAAAACCTCACCATAAATAAGTGAGAGCACTATTCTCGGAATTGCCTGCGGCTCTATTGCAATATCGGGAGTAATACCGCCTCCGTCATATACAGTTCTTCCCTTCAGCGTCTTGAATGCCTTTTTTAGAGAATCGGGAATATTTCCAACACTTCCATCCTCATTTCTTTGAGAGTAGTCAATTGCCTGCACACATCTTCCGCTAGGGGTGTAATACTTGGCTGTAGTAAGTTTGATTTTGTTATTGTAACCGACATCCCTAATGGCCTGAACAAGTCCCTTTCCGTATGTTCTTGTACCAACTATTGTTGCCCTGTCAAGATCCTGAAGAGCTCCTGCAACTATCTCTGATGAGGAGGCAGAACCTGAGTTTACAAGGACAACAAGAGAAAGTGTCGTATCTACAGGCTCATCTTTTGTAAAATACTCCATATCTGCCTGTTTGTATCTACCTCTTGCCGATACGACCTTTGTTCCTTTCGGTACAAACATGGAAACAATATTGACAGCTTCATCCAGCAATCCCCCGCCATTACCTCTCAAGTCAATAAAGAGTCTCTTCATTGACTGATTCTTCTTAAGCTCAATAAGATCCCTGCGAAAGTCCCTGGAACCTCCTATCGTGAAACCGGTCAATCTTATGTACCCTGTTGTGTCATTTACAAAACCGCTGTATGCCACATCCGGAAAATGCACCTTATCTCTTGTTATGGTAACCTCTGTCGTATCTCCTCCACGCAGCCTCTGTACCATAAAGCGTACCTGAGACCCTGCCCTTCCCCTCATTCTGGCACTGCAGGTATCTATATTAAGATCTGCAACGCTTTTTCCGTCAATTTTCAGGATTATATCCCCCGCCACCAGTCCTGCATTTGCCGCAGGAGAATTCTCATATATCTCACTAACAAGCACTCCCGTACCTTTTTTTCTGACAGTTGCACCTACCCCGCCGTATGATCCTGTTGTCATCAGCTCCACACTCTCCTGATCTTCAGCCGGTATATATACAGTATACGGATCTAAAGACTCAAGCATTGCAACTATTCCCGTCTCAATCAGTTTATCCACCTCAACACTGTCCACATAGAACATTGCAAGTTCGCGGAGTACAGAATACTGAACATCCAGACTCCTGCCTGTCCTGAAGCTCTTCGATTGTGAATATGCCTGAGTAGCAATGAGGGACGCTATCAAGATTATGCAGAGAGATTTTAATCTGTTCATGTTTTTGATTTTATGATAAAAGTACACAAAAGTAAAGTTTTAGTATCTTTGATGCAATATTGTTTTATGGATATTGTATTTGCAACAAACAACCGACATAAGGTAGATGAGGCTCAGGCTATACTGGGTGCGGATTTTACATTGACAACCCCGAAAGATCTCAAACTTTTCGAAGAGATTCCTGAGACTGCAAGCACTCTTCAGGGTAATGCATACATGAAGGCCCAATTTTTATGGGAAAGATTTCATGTTGCTTGTTTTGCAGATGACACAGGGCTTGAAGTTGAGGCACTGAATGGTGCTCCGGGGGTATACTCTGCCAGATATGCCGGAGAAGAGCATGACCCGAAGGCCAACACCCAAAAGCTGCTGAGGGCGCTTAAGGGGAAAAAGAACCGGAATGCAAGATTCCGCACAGTTGTTGCTCTTATAATAGATGGAGACACATTCTACTTTGAAGGTATTCTCAACGGAAAAATAGGCGAAGTTCCTTTTGGAAATGGAGGTTTCGGCTATGATCCCGTCTTCATCCCTGACGGTTACGACAAGACACTTGCCGAACTCACACCAGATGAAAAAAATGCAATCTCTCACAGAGGCCAATCTCTGAGAAAGCTCTCAATGTTCTTAAACAATCGTATATGCTGATGTCAGGTAAACTTCAGATAGTAGTCCTGCACACAATAAAATATAGAGACACATCCCTGATTTTACAGGGATACTCCAATAACTTCGGAAAACATAGTTTTATTGTCAGGACAGGTAAGGGGAAATCCTCAAAGGCAATGATATCTCAGTTGCACCCGCTTGATATAATTGACGCGGAAATTGTCCCGGGAGGCAAAGGAGAGATGCCTATTATAAAGGAGTTTACTCCCGCATACAGGCTTGAGGCTATAAGGTGCAATATGGACAAATGCTCCATTGCCATGTTCATGAGTGAGTTGATTTATCGGACAATTAAAGAGGTGGAATCAGATCCCGATCTCTATAGATTTATCAGAGATTCTGTGCTGCAGCTTGAGAATCTAGGATCGGGCCTTGCAAACTTTCACCTGTGGTTTGTTGTTGAGATGTGCAAAAAGACCGGTTATGACCCCGTTTTGTCAGAAGCAGAGTTCACGGGAAAGAGTTCCGAAATTCTGGCAACACTTTTGAATACAGATCCGGAAAGTTTATCATCGCTCAAAATAAACGGAAAAGAGCGGTATACATTTATAAAAGATATGCTCAATTACCTTAGTAATCATATTGGTTATACTCTTGAGATTAAATCTCTTGAGGTACTTCACCAGGTATTGGGACAAGAATAGAGATTTATGTCATTAACAACATTTATATTCAGACAGCTTTCAAAAGGAAGACTTGCGGTTCTCGATAAGACAAGGCAGGATCCCTGGTTTTTTCAAAGAGAGTGCTTCGAAAATCTCTTATCTGCCGGAAGAGAGACCTCTTTCGGAAAAGAGCACAATTTTTCGTCAGTGCAGAGTATCCGGGACTTCCAAAAATCTGTTCCACTAAGAAATTATGATGATTTCGAACCATATATAGAGAGATTAAGGGCCGGTGAAGACTATGTGCTTTGGAACCAGAAGGTAAAATGGTTTGCAAAGTCCAGTGGCACAAGTTCATCAAAAAGCAAATTCATCCCAATTACAGAAGAATCTCTCAACAACTGCCACTACACCGGCATGAAGACTCTTCTTGCCAGTTATACTGATACAAATCCAGAATCCCGAATTTTCGACGGTAAGGCTCTCACCCTGGGAGGAAGCGCCACAATTGACGAAAGAGGTTTCGGAAACACATCTTATGGAGACCTGTCAGCTATACTATTGAAAAATTCACCATCCTGGGCAGAATTAAGAAGGGTACCCTCAAAAGCAATTGCGCTCATGTCCGATTTCGAAAAAAAGGTTGAGGAGATGAGCCGTGTAGTTGTTAATGAGGATGTTACAAACTTCTCGGGTGTTCCTTCATGGAATCTTGTGCTTTTGAACAAGATTCTTGAAATATCAGGAAAGAGTAATCTTCTGGAAATCTGGCCGAATCTGGAGCTTTTCATGCATGGCGGTATCAGCTTTGATCCCTACAAGGAGATATACCGGAAGCTGATTCCGACAAACAATATGAGCTATCGTGAAAACTACAACGCCTCTGAAGGGTATTTCGGTTTTCAGGATGACCCTGCGGATGAATCGATGCTACTATTGACAAACAATGGCATATTCTACGAGTTTATACCTATGGATAAGCTTGACAAAGCGCTGAAAGGCGAGTTCATTGACTTCGACACCATAGAGAGTGTGGAGAAGGATATTAACTACGCTGTGGTACTGACAACCAACGGAGGGCTATGGCGTTATCTGTTGGGAGATGCGATAATGTTCACCAGCCTGATACCTCATAAGTTTGTAATAACAGGAAGAACCCAGCTCTTTATCAATGCTTTCGGGGAGGAGCTGATGATAAACAATGCAGAGAAGGCTCTTGCCAAAACTTGTTCAGAAAAAGGGGCAGAGGTTTCCAATTATACTGTCGCACCGATTTTTATGGAGAAAGGGGGTAAAGGCTCACACCAATGGGTTATTGAGTTCGCAAAAAGCCCTGTTGATCTTGAGGATTTTGCTGAAGAACTCGACAAGAATATCTGTTTTTTCAATTCTGACTATGAGGCAAAAAGAAGAAACAATGCCACAATGGTCCGCCTGACAATAACACCGGTGGGCACCGGAACCTTTTATAAATGGATGGGGAGCAGAGGAAAACTAGGCGGACAAAACAAGGTTCCGAGACTATTCAACAAGAGAGATTATGTCGAACAATTACTTGCAATCAATAAAGGAGAGGATATTCAAAATTGATTCTCCTGAAGAGTTCAACAGAATAGCATTGGAGATATTCCGTCATCAGTCTGTTGAATGTGAACCCTATAGACAGTATATTGAGCTGATCGGCGTCGACGCATCCTCAGTCAATGATGTGACGAGAATCCCATTCTTGCCGGTTCAGTTTTTTAAAAGTCACAGGATCTACTGCGTGGCTGAAGAGCCTCAGAAACAGTTTACCAGCAGTGCCACAACCGGCATGGTTCCATCCGTGCATTATGTTGCAGATCTCTCCATATATCAGGAGAGCTTCACAAAAATGTTCTCCCTGACATACGGAGACCCTTCAGAATATGTAATACTGGCACTTCTCCCCTCTTATCTTGAGAGAGAGGGCTCTTCGCTTATATATATGGCCGATTCTCTGATAAGAGAGTCCGGCAATAAATATAGCGGTTACTATCTCTATAACCATAACGATTTGTACAACATGCTGGAAGAACTCCGGGAGAAAGGTCAAAAGACCATACTGCTGGGAGTCAGCTTTGCACTGCTTGACTATGTGGAGAAATTTACCACCTCATTCCCTTCACTAATAGTGATTGAGACAGGAGGGATGAAAGGCCGGGGTATAGAGTTACCGAGAGAGGTTATTCACGAGAAGCTCAGAAAAGGATTTGGAGTTGCACACATTCATTCAGAATACGGAATGGCAGAACTTCTCTCACAGGCATATTCTAAAGGTGACGGCTTGTTCACAACACCTCCATGGATGAAGGTTTTAATAAGAGATCTCAACAACCCGTTCAGGATAATTGAAGATGATAAACTTGGAGGAATAAACATAGTAGACCTGGCTAATGCAGGATCCTGCTCATTCATAGAGACTCAGGACATGGGAATAAAAACAGCCGGGAATCTTTTCAGAATCCCCGGCCGTATTAAAGGTTCAGAGTTGAGAGGTTGTAACCTCTTACTAGGTTAAATCAACCTTGCAAAGCATTTAAATACGCCTCAATCTTCTTTTCCATATCGGCTGACAACTGCTCCTCTCCACTGTTCTTGAGAATATCAGCAAGATGTAATATGTAGGTAAGATTTTGCTCTATATCGTATCTCGAAAGATACATTCCCTTATACTTTTTGGAGAAGAGATCCAGAGCCTTATATGTCTCATCCATAAAGGCATTTACAAGAGCAACACCTTTTTCTCTCTCACCTGCCAGTAAGTATATCTCAATAGCCTCCATAATTGAGATCTCATTGAGAGACGGCATTAATGAGCAGTTAAGAGGGAATTGTGAAGGTATAAAATACTCCTGCATCTTATCCAGAACCTCTACCGCCTCTTTTGCCTTGCCATTTTCCATCAGAGATCTGGCAGTTGTTGTATAGATACTTCTACCTGACATCAAGGCATTGAAAGTAAGAAGATTCTGATAATCTACATTTACCTTAGGATCATTCAGGTTACCCCACTTGTAGACATTCATACACTTGTCATACATAACATCAGGCAATACTCTGCCCGGGCTTCCGAGAGATGTGGAACTCTTGATTGGTACAAATTTGTAAGCAAATCCGTCATATTCGAGATAATCCCTGAGTCCAAGTTCCAGTTCCCCACCCATAGAGACAAAGTAGATTGGTCTGTCCCACTCATAATTGGCAAGCATATCCAATATAATCATCTCACATTTAGTCAGAGCATTTTTCCCCTCAGGAATATTTAGCTGAATAACTTCCTGAATCTGTGCCGAATCAGCTTCCGACACTATGCCGCAGGCAATGGCATTCTTCACATTTACAGGAACAAGAAGCTGTCTTGAAGCAATGAAGCTGAATCTTTTACCATTATCAGCCTGTACCCTTGCATCAGGATTTGAAATAAGGTCTATTACAGCCTTTATTGGAACCGGTTTATTTATCCTATCTACAACATGTATCATGTCATTAGTTCCATAGAGGTAATCCTTCTTAGGAATAGATAGTTTCACAGGCTCAGACTCATAAGTCTTATACTTCATCTGATCTATATACCAATCAGTACCGAGGAGTGAGGTATTCATAATTCTCACATCAGTCCTTACTCCCTCAACCTCCTGGATATACCAGAGTGGGAATGTGTCATTGTCCCCGTGTGTAACAAGGATTGCCTGTTCGTCACAAGAGTTGAGATAGTTGTATGCCAGATCCCTTGCACTATAACGTCCGCTTCTGTCGTGATCATCCCAGTTTTCTGCTGCCATGAGAACAGGAACAGCCAGCGAAGCCAATGTGACTACTGAGGCTGTGACAATGCCCGATAACCTTTTTTTGAATGCATCATATAATGCAGGAACACCTAATCCGATCCAGATAGCAAAGGCATAGAACGAGCCCGCATAGGCATAATCCCTCTCCCTTGGCTGATATGGCGGCTGGTTAAGATAGACAACAATTGCAACACCAGTGAGGATAAACAATAAAGCTACAATCCACGAGTTTTTCCTGTCTTTAGCAAGTTGGTAAAAAAGCCCAAGCACTCCCAGGAACAACGGAAGCATATAGTAATGATTCTTTGCCTTGTTGTCAACTATATATGCAGGTCCCTCGCTTTGATCACCCAACCTTGCCTTGTCCAGGAATCCTATACCACTCTCCCAGTTTCCTCTGAATGCATCACCAGGAGTAGAACCATGAAGGTCATTCTGACGCCCTGCAAAATTCCACATGAAATAACGCAGATACATCCAGTTTAACTGATAGTCAAAGAAGAAAGAGAGGTTATCACTCATAAGCGGCAACTTTTCATCAGAGCCGGAAATTGACTTGCCCCTCCCCTCTGTATACATCTTGTAGAATTTGATATGATCTGCTGATGCTGAACTCCACATACGAGGGAACAACATCTTTGATGAGGCATCGTATATAGGCTGTACAGGACCTATCACCTTCTCATATTTATCTCCTATCTTGGCATAATAAGTATCCTGTTTGACATCATAAGGAGAGGCATAAGTCTCGCCATAAATCAACGGGTTGCTGCCATATTGTTCACGACCGAGATATCTTACAAGAGAAAACGCATTGTCCGGCTGATTCTCGTTTGTCGGTGTGTTTGCCGACGATCTTATAACTACCACTGCAAACATAGAGTACCCGATCACTATCATTGAGAAACACAAAAGTATTGTGTTGGCAAGTACCTTTCCCTTTTTGTGTGTATACCAAACAGCAAAAAGAGATCCAACAAGAAGTAGCAACAGGAAAAATGCTGCTCCTGAATTTATTCCGAGTCCGAATACATTCACAAAGAGAAGGTCAAACCAAGATGCAAACTTTGGAAGATATGGAATTATACCATAGAGTATAACTACCAGGATAACCGCCGAAAGCATCAGGACCCAGAATATTCCCTTTTTGGTGACGTTGTATTTTTTGTAGTAATATATAAAGACAAGTGCCGGTATAGTAAGCAAGTTCAAAAGATGGACACCGATTGAAAGCCCCATTAATAAAGCAATCAGGACAATCCACTTGTTTGCATAAGGCTTGTCCGCATTCTCCTCCCACTTTAGCATAGCCCAGAAAACTGCCGCCGTAAATAGAGAGGACATGGCATAAACCTCACCTTCCACTGCAGAAAACCAGAAGGTGTCAGAGAAAGTATAGGCCAGAGATCCGACAAGTCCCGCTCCGAGAATAGTAATGGCAGAGGTCAGAGACATTGTTGACTCGCTCTTTTCCGATATTCTTCTTGCAAGATGAGTTATAGTCCAGAACAGGAACATAATGGTAAGTGCAGAACAGAGTGCACTCATTGCATTAACCATCATGGCAGCATGTGCGCTGTCAGCAAAGAGAGTGAAGAACCTTGCTATAAGCTGGAAAACCGGGTTTCCTGGAGGGTGCCCTATCTCAAGCTTGTATGATGACGCTATGAACTCACCACAATCCCAGAAGCTTGTAGTCGGCTCTATTGTAGAGAGATAAGTGATTGCTGAAATTACGAAAACCAGTATACCTAACAGGTTGTCTATCAGCATAAATTTTTTCTGTTCCATGATTTTTTATTCCTGATTTTTCGGGATTAATGAACAAAGATACTATTTTGAATTTTTCTACCTAAATTTGTGCCAAAATTATGAAATATGGCTCAAAATGATTGGAAAAGCAGACTTGGAGTTGTCTACTCTTCAAATCCGGATTTCAGTTATGAGACTGATGATGAAAGAGAGGACATGGCAACATTGCCACCTGAGAGACAGAATCTCATAATCAGCATTGACCGGAAACAGAGAGCCGGCAAACAAGTTACTCTTGTAAAAGGGTTCCAGGGCTTGGATGATGATCTCGAAGATTTAGGAAGGATTCTGAAAAGCAAATGCGGTGTGGGTGGTTCTGCAAAAGAGGGAGTTATTATCATACAAGGCGATTTCAGAGACAGATTGATCCAAATCCTCCAGAATATGGGTTATAAGGCCAAAAGGGGGAATTAGATGGAGCAAACCTGCGTATATCCAAACGAATATAACTATAATCCTCAGAATGATTCTGTCATGTCTGTAGCCTCACTTTGGAGTGCAGGTACTGAATATTACACTATTAATAAACATGACGAGACAATCAAGAACGATCTGTCGCAAAATGACATTATTATTTCCGGCATTTTTCTGGCATTTTTTGTTCTTCTCATCATTAGCTCTAAAGAGATTTTTAATGTATACCCGGCTGTAATAAAGTCATTTTTCACTCTAAAAAATCATGTTAAGTTAGAAGAGCGATTGGCCATTTCCAACCAAAGAGATATTGTTGCAGGAGTTGTGTTGATTTACTATCCCTTACTGATCACTCTCACTTTTAGTGACGTTATAGTTAAAAAATACAACATCGTCCCTGAGTTGTACCTGCTTATTATCTTTATCGGCTTAACCACTTTGTGGCTAGTCCGTAAGGGGCTCTTCAAGCTTCTCTCCTGGTTAATGAGTGAGAAGAATGCATTCCGTTTTATTCAAAAAATTAGTTACAATTATTTTATTTCATCAGTAATTATCACTTTTCCGGCGGCAATGATAGGTTTTTTCTGGCCGGAAATCTCAGATGAGATAATAGCCAATATACTGCTTTACTGCTGTTTATTTGTATATTTCATCTATTTGACCAAAACCTGGCAAATAATAATTTCACGTCGGCTTTCGCTGTTTTTTTATATTTTGTATCTTTGCACCCTGGAATTCTTACCTATAGCACTTATTGTGAATTTAATTCTCTCTATATAACATGAAAGCCAAAAAGATCCTGATCTCACAACCCGCTCCAGCAAACGGATCTCCATACACAGATCTTATATCAAAATATAAGCTGAGTATTGATTTTGTACCGTTTTTCAAGGTTGAAGCACTGCAGGCCAGAGAGTTTCGTCTCCAAAAAATAAACATACTCGACCACACAGCTGTAGTTTTTACTGCACGAACCGCAATTGATGCTTATTTTAAGATATGTGAGGAGATGCGGATAACAGTCCCTGAAACTATGAAGTACTTCTGTACTTCTGAATCGATAGCACTCTACTTGCAAAAATATATTGTCTACCGTAAGAGAAAAATCTTTTTCGGGAATGGTACTAACGCATCAATTATTGACATCATAGGTGCAAAACACAAAAATGAAACTTTTCTCGTTTGTGTTGCAGATTCAAGTAAAGCCGACATTCACAAAATATTTGTAAAGGCCAAGCTGAACCATACCAGCGGAGTTTTTGTCAAAACTGTATATAGCGATCTGAGCACTCTGGAGCTGAATAATTATG
>JAQVBQ010000011.1 GCA_028690215.1 Bacteroidales bacterium
AAACAACCAAAGTACTGAGTGAGGCAGCAATACATGGCAAGAAGGACTCTTTGGAAGGTCTGAAGGAGAATGTTATCTGCGGACATCTTATCCCGGCCGGTACAGGTCAGAGAGAGTTCGAAAAGATAATTGTCTCTCCTATGGACGACTACCAGAGACTTGTAAAGAGCAAGAAGGAGTAATCCTGAATAATAAGAAAAAGCTCTGTCTGAATGTTCAGACAGAGCTTTTTTATTTTTAGTGGCACTGTTTTTTCTATTTACCTCTAATGCTTTTGTGTTGTATGTTTCTGTTTATCATGCACATAGAAAGGTGGTTCTGATTGATTAATATTAGTGGCACTTTTTTTTCTATTTACCTGATTCATTAGCACTTATAAAGAACTGATTGTAAGGTAAATAGAAAAAATAGTGCCACTAATAATTAAAAGACAAACTCCGCCACAGCCACGTTTGATTTTTAGCTTATTTTCTGAAGTGATTTTCGGAAAAGGCTGAGGACCGTTCAACGACCAAAGGGAGGCGTTCCGGAAGCCCCGAAAATCACAAGGAAAATAGCGTTAAGAAAAACAACAGTGGCTGTGGCGGAGTTTGTCTTTAATTATTTCATCAGCACCGGAGCCCCGAGCGGTTTGAATGTAACAGGATTGAAGCCCTTTGTGTAAATCGCAGCGGCTGCAGCTGAAGGAGCTTTTTCTACATCATTGGCCTTAAATGATTCCAGTGTATAGTACTTGCTCGCTCTTGAGAGGATTCTTTTTACCATAGCCTCTCTTGAAGGAGCGCTGAAGTAGAGTATGTTATTTATCATACAGCTTGTGCTCTCCGCTCTCCATACTCCGTAAGTGAAGCCGTATCCACCTTCATAGGCTCCGACTCTCGAGTAACCCTCTGCTCCCACAAAATAGTTCCATTTAATATTTGTCAGATTTGAGGTCAGATCTATGTTTGCAAAAAAGCCAAGAGAACTCCACTGGTTGTACTCAGATATCGATGTCGAATTAATTGTCTGGCCCTGATTTGTAATATATTCATCTGCTAATCCGCCGAGACCATGACCGACTGCCTCATGGAGAAGCACATTTTTATAGAGGCTTCCGGAAGTGTTTGTCCTGACTACAGGAGTCAAAGCCAAAGCTCTTCCGTCCGTCCACATGTAAGTTGTACCGGCATATCTGTCCTGATTGAGTAATACTATAACCAATGTTTTGGTAAGTGATTCATTTGTCACTCCGGGTATTACCCTACAGTATTCGAATGCTTTATCGTAGTTGGTAGAGATATTTGATCCTCCGTCAAAGCGTGAGGAAAATACTGTGTTTTTGACAATGCTCTTATCTGACTGCGACACTCCGTTTTCTACAGAATATGAGCCCACCTTATATATTCTGAAGTGTTTCTTGTATGTTTTTAGCGGCTCTACGTTGAACAGCTCATTTATACCCTCTGCCACCTCAAGATTGAACTTACCTCCCTCTTGATAATCCGCGGCTGTATATCCGTCACCAAGGAATATTACTTCAACTGCCTGTCCGCTTCCCCCTGGATCAGTTGGATTTAGAACCAATTGGTACTCTTTTTCTGCCAACCCCTTTTTGGTTCCTGTTGTAAATGTATAAATAGGAGTTGAAACTCCCTCAATCCCATCATTTGCACTTACTTTCCAGCTGTAAGTAGTGTTTTCGTCAAGATGTCTTGGAATATAAACCGATGTTGCGGTCACGACACTGTCCTTCCAATTAACATTGTCTTTGGTATAAGAAAGTGTATATGTTATGTTATCCCCGTCTGCGTCGGTGGATGGTGTCCATGCAAAGTTTGTAAGAGTTCCCACATTTGTTGCATTTGCTACCGGTGAGGTAATCTGAGGTACGGTTGGAAGTGTGTTGGTGGATCTTGCCTGAGTTATCGTTATAACTTTACTCTCATTAGCATATCTGATTGTAATAAATGAGGTACGGAGAGGACCCGATGTGTTTTCTGGAACTGCAATATTTACAGTGGCATTGCCCTCACCGGACAAAGTGGCTATTGACGCCCATGTAAGTGTCAAAGGCATCTCAATAAGCCATTTTGTGTTTGATGTAATAACCAGTTGTTGTACAGATGCCGTTTTAGGATAGTTTAACTCAAGGCTGCTTGTGCTTAATTGCGCGTAATCCTGTGTGATGACAACCTCTTTTACAAGATCTTTGCTTACAATCTTTAAAGTGGCGGTCCTTGACTGAGAGGAGTAGTTATTCCCTGCTGATACAGTGATTGTTGCATCGCCATCTCCGTTGGAAGGTGATATTGTACACCATGTTCCGCTAATGGTTGCTGTCCAGTTTGTATTTGCTGTAAAAGCTACCTCCGCAGTTGACTCATTGGTAGGCAAAGAAACATCTGACTGAGAAAGTTCTATTTGAGGGACTATATCTTTTTCACATGCCATCACAGAGACAGCAGCTGTGATAAATATTATTGTTTTTAATTTGAGTTTCATACTTATGATTTCATTTATACAAAATTAATAATAATACCGCAATCATCAGGCCAGAAAAAGAGAGGGTGCAAAAACTATTTTTGCACCCTCTTCATACAACAACTCAATGATGCTATTGTTTAACCTCCGCACTCTTGAGTGAATCAATGTAACCTTTAACAAATCCAAGAATCTCATCTGTTGACACCTGTCTTCTAATAATGTTTCCGTTCTGGTCAACAAAGATGTTTTGTGGGATGTACCTTACATGGTATTTCTTTGCAACTTCGCTCTCCCAATACTTCAGTTCAGAAACCTGTGCCCATTCCAGTTTGTCATCTGCAATGGCTTTATTCCATAATTCTGCATCCTTGTCCAATGAGACTCCGATAACGCCGAATCCGGTCTTGTTCAACTCCTTGTAAATTTTCACAAGTGTAGGGTTGAATTGACGGCATGGACTGCACCATCCTGCCCAGAAATCAATCATTGTTATCTTATTCTGTGTGTATACGCTTGATAAAGATATCTGATTGCCCTTAGGATCATTCAATGTAAATTCAGGAGCTTTCATTCCCGGAACCAAGCTCTTGAGTGTTGCTATGTCTGATTCTAATTCAGCTACATATGTATTAGAGGTGAACTCAGGTAAAGCTTTGAATGAGGCAAGTTTAGCCTCTGCATCCTCTATTTTGAAGCTCTCAAGATTCCTGACATACTGAATAAGGGTGTAAGGAGAAGCAGGATTATTCACATAAAACAGGGAATCGTATGCGGCCATCTCTTTTTGCATTTTTTCATAGAGTGAATCTATGACCATCCTACGCTCAGGAGTTGTTGCAGGATTTTCGTACTCTGCAAAAAGTTCTCCCATATTATAGGTTTTTGACAATGAATCCTTCTTTGCATTCAGTGCATTTACAAGTTCATTGGTAACGCCTCCTTTTACTACAGCTTTGCTGAAATCTTCCTTAGCTGCTTCAATGGTATAGTTTGCATTTTCCAGGAAAAGCATGATTCTTCCCTTTATACCATCTATTGTTATAGCATAGGTATCTGGAGTTTCGATGCTTCCTTCAAACACAAACTTTCCTTCTACCAGGTCGGCAGTATCCTTGACAGGATTTGTACGGGAGAAATTCTGCAGATATACTTTTGCATCAGTAATACTATCCCCGGTAACTGTTCCCTCGATCTTGTAGGAGTTTTCCTTTTGTCCTGTACAGGCAAATAAACCCATTACAGCGACCAATAATAATAGTTTTCTCATGGCTTTGAATATTGGTTAGTTTTATTTTTCATCCTCTTTATACCACTCCTTGTACATCATGTAGCCCTGGGCATTCTTGTGAGCTGCCTTGCCTATATCCTCTGACCCCTCTTTAACTTTTTTTGCAGGTACACCTGCATAGACTCCGGGTTCGAGGGTTGCATTACTGAGAACCACAGCTCCGGCAGCAATAATTGTGTTATCCGGTATGATTGCATTATCCATAAGAATTGCTCCCATACCTACTAGAACATTACTTCCCACCTTAGCTCCGTGAATTATTGCATTATGCCCTACTGACACATCGTTTCCAACTTCTACTACAGACCTTTTATATAAGGTATGTAAAACTGCCCCATCCTGGATGTTGACCCTGTCACCGATTCTTATAGGGTTCACATCACCTCTTAGAACCGCACCGTACCAAATACTGCAATCGTTTCCAATAACAACATCTCCAATGATGGCAGCATTTTCTGCAATAAAGCATCTCTCTCCTATCTTCGGTTCTACTCCGTTTAATTTCCTGATAATTGCCATATAATCTGTTTATATAAAACACAAAGGTACAATTTTTTAAAATAAGGTTACAACCTAATACAAAACTTAAGGAAATCATTTTTGGAAATTAGCAAAATAGTGGCTAAAATTGCAAAATTATAAGGAAGGGGTCTGAAATATCTTATGATATCAAACTCATTATTTACAATTTGGTGTCAAATTTATATTTGACATTAGTTGTTTCCGAATAATAATAATAGCTACATTTGTAGATAATTTCATATAAAATTATTTATGCAACACAAAGTTATTGACACAAAAGAAGTCGTAATCAGGTTCACAGGAGATTCCGGAGATGGCATGCAACTGACCGGGACACTGTTTGCCGATGCCTCAGCATTGTATGGGAATGACATCTCCACTTTCCCTGACTACCCTGCAGAAATTCGTGCTCCTCAAGGCACTGTATCGGGCGTTTCCGGTTTTCAAGTAAATATAGGAAGTGGGGAGATCAAGACTCCGGGTGATTTCTGCGATGTACTCGTAGCGATGAATCCCGCTGCCCTCAAAGCAAATGCAAAATGGGCAAAACCGACAGCAACCATAATTTTAGATTCTGACACCTTTGATGAAAAGGGTATCCTTAAAGCAGGATTCAGGACTATGGAACCTGTCAAAGAGCTGAACATAGATGACAGAAACATAATATACGCTGCAATAACATCTCTTACAAAAGAGAGTCTTAAAGACAGCGGTCTTGATCCGAAAGCAATCATACGTTGCAAGAATATGTTCACACTTGGTATGTGCTACTTCATGTTCAACAGACCAACAGAAACAACATTTGCCTATATTGACAGGAAGTTCCGCAAGAAACCGGAAATTGCAGCAGCCAACAAGAAGGTGCTGATGGATGGTTTCAACTATGCAGGCAACATACATGCGATTCCAAATACATATACCATTAAGCCTGCCAAACTTGAAAAAGGTATTTACAGAAATATTAGCGGTAACCAAGCTACAGCCTGGGGATTGGTAGCAGCATCTGAAAAGTCCGGAAGACCTTTATTCTGCGGCTCTTATCCGATCACCCCTGCAACAAACATACTGGAAGAACTTGCTCTACGCAAAGACCTAGGCGTAAAAACCCTTCAGTGCGAAGACGAAATTTCAGGTATCTGTACTGCAATAGGAGCATCTTATGCCGGCAACTTTGCCGTAACTACAACTTCAGGCCCCGGACTTTCATTGAAAATAGAGGCCCTCGGTCTTGCAATGATAACAGAACTTCCTCTCGTTCTTGTTGATGTACAGAGAGGCGGTCCATCAACCGGTATTCCTACAAAGACAGAACAGACAGACCTTAATCAGGCTCTCTACGGAAGAAACGGCGAGTGCCCTATCGCAGTCATTGCTGCTCACTCACCTTCACACTGTTTCGAAGCTGCATTCTATGCCGGCAAGTATGCCATGGAGCACATGATGCCTGTTATATTGCTTACAGAAGGATTTATAGGAAATGGTTCTGAACCATGGAAAATTCCTTCAATGAAGGATTTTCCTGAAATCAACCCTCCTATTATCAAAACACCTGAAGAGACACCGTTCTGGCCATACAAGAGAGACGAGAAAACCCTGGCACGCCGCTGGGCTTTCCCTGGAACTGTTGGTCTCGAACATCGTGTAGGCGGTCTTGAGAAGAACAACAACGGAGCAATATCCTCAGATCCTCTTGTCCATGAAAGAATGGTTGCCGAAAGGGCAGAAAAGGTACAGCGTCTTGCCAATTATATTCCTGAACAAAAAGTTATCGGAGAAGAGAGCGGAGAAGTACTCATCGTAGGATGGGGCGGAACCTTCGGCCACCTGTACACTGCAGTAAAAGAGCTGCACGAACAGGGCAAAAGTGTCTCCCTGGCTCATTTTGATTATATATTCCCTCTACCTAAGAACACTGAGAAGATATTCTCCAAATTCAAGAAGATTATCGTTTGCGAGCTGAACAGCGGACAATTTGCAAACTATCTCAGGACTCAGTATCAACAATTCAACTACCACCAGTTCAACAAGGTACAAGGTCAACCTTTTATCGTAAAGGAGATAGTTGATGCAGTAAACGCTTTATTATAATCTCAATAACCAGAAACATCATGGAATTAAAATATACACCACAGGATTTTAAAAGCAATCAAGAGGTAAAATGGTGCCCTGGTTGCGGTGACCACGCCATTCTGGCATCGGTTCAGAGAGCAATGCCGGACATATGCGAGGCTCTTAAATATACAAGAGAGCGTTTTGTATTTGTTTCCGGAATCGGCTGTTCATCACGTTTTCCTTATTACATGAACACATACGGATTCCACGGAATCCACGGCAGGGCCTCTGCCATATCAACCGGAGTCAAGGTTGCCAATCCAACCCTCACAGTATGGCAGATAACCGGAGACGGTGATGCCCTTGCAATCGGAGGTAACCATTTCATACACGCTATCAGAAGAAATATTGATATCAATATCATACTTTTCAACAATCAGATTTACGGTCTTACAAAAGGACAATACTCCCCTACTTCAAAACTTGGAATGGTGACAAAGACATCTCCGTTCGGAACTGTTGAGCACCCTTTCAATCCAGGCGCATTGGTACTGGGAGCAAGGGGAACATTCTTCGCAAGAAGCCTTGACATTGAACTCAAGCTGACACAAGACATCATGCTGGCTTCTGCAAAGCACGACGGCACAGCAGTTACCGAAGTCCTTGTAAACTGCGTTATTTTTAACGACAAGACTCATGCAACTATTTCCGACAAGGAGAACAGAGCCGACAGGACAATAGTACTGAAACATGGTGAGCCAATGATATTCGGTAAAAACCGTGACAAAGGACTTATCTTGGTTGGCAGGACACTGAAAGTTGTCAAGATTGGAGAGGGTGGCATAACCGAGAAAGATATTCTTATACACGATGCTGAAGAGGAGAACCCAGGACTTCACTCTATGCTTATAGACATGAAGTATCCTGAATTACCTATAGCACTTGGTGTTATCCGGGCCGTAAAGGATAAAACATACGACGACAATGTCCGAGATCAGGTTATTGATGTGAAGGAACATGCACAGATTCACAACATGGATGAACTTCTAAGGAGTGGATCAACATGGGAAGTCAAATAATAAAACCTTGATTAAAACATAAAATCACCAAACATTAATAAAAAACATTATGAAAGTAACAGACATTATGGCCGAACTTGAAAAGAAACATGGCCATGAGAAAGAGTACTTGCAAGCAGTTCACGAAGTCCTTGAATCAATCGAGGAAATTTACAACCAACACCCAGAATTCGAAAAAGCAAAGATCATTGAAAGACTGGTTGAACCAGACCGTATCTTTACTTTCCGTATTTCATGGGTTGACGATAAGGGAGATGTACAGAACAACCTCGCTTACCGTGTTCAGTTCAACAATGCAATAGGTCCATACAAGGGAGGTATCCGTTTCCATCCTTCAGTGAACCTTTCAATTCTCAAATTCCTGGGTTTCGAGCAGACATACAAGAATGCACTTACAACTCTCCCTATGGGTGGTGGTAAAGGTGGTTCAGATTTCAACCCGAAAGGAAAATCTGACAACGAAATCATGCGTTTCTGCCAGGCTTACATCACTGAGCTTTGGCGTCACATCGGCCCTGACACAGATGTACCAGCAGGTGACATAGGAGTTGGCGGACGTGAGGTTGGCTATATGTATGGTATGTACAAGAAGCTTGCACGCGAGAACACAGGCGTTCTTACAGGAAAAGGTGCTACTTTCGGCGGTTCACTTATCCGTCCTGAGGCTACAGGTTTCGGTGCTGTTTACTTTGTAAAACATATGCTTGAGACAAAAGGTATTGACATTAAAGGCAAGAGAGTGTCAGTTTCAGGTTTCGGTAACGTTGCCTGGGGTGCTGCCCTTAAGGCAACTCAGCTTGGTGCCAAAGTTGTTGCATTATCAGGTCCTGATGGTGTAATTGTCGATGAGGCCGGTATGAATGAGGAGAAAATAGCTTATATGCTTGAGCTTCGCGCTTCAAACAATGACGTTGTTGCTCCTTATGCAACAAAATTCCCCGGATCGAAATTCATCCCTGGCAAGAAATCTTTCAGTGTTAAGGTTGACATTGCAATGCCTTGCGCATTCCAGAATGAGCTTAATGGTGACGATGCAAGAGAGCTCATTAAAAACGGCGTAACTTGTGTTGCTGAAGTTTCAAATATGGGATGTACTCCTGAAGCTATCGAGGAGTTTATCAAAGCTAAGATCCTATTTGCCCCAGGTAAGGCTGTTAATGCCGGTGGTGTTGCAGTTTCAGGTCTCGAAATGACTCAGAACGCTATGCACATAAGCTGGACAGCAGAAGAGGTTGATTCCAAACTGAAACAGATTATGAATAGTATTCATGATGCATGTATCAAATACGGCACACAGGCTGACGGATATGTTAATTATGTAAAGGGTGCTAACATTGCAGGCTTTATGAAGGTTGCACAAGCCACTCTTGAGCAAGGCGTTATCTAGAAACTTTCGTAAATATATTACGATTTAATACTTAAAAAGGCTGACTTTAACAAGTCGGCCTTTTTTTTGTTTTGCAGAGCAAAAGAAAGAGGCAACTTTCATTTTGTAACCATTCTTTTGCAATGTAAAACCAACAAGGGTCTACAGAAGGTGCTACTTTCATTTTAATACCATTTATTGATTTTTTTGGACATTTTAATAGCTATATTTTATTATTGGTTAAAATTCGACAGAATATAATTTCAAATAATCAATCACTTTTTTTCATTTCTTGTTTTTTTTTGTGGATAAAAATTTTAACTTTGTCTTTACTAAGATTATTTTACTTAACTAGACTAAAATTATTAACTAAAACTTTCGTACATGAAAAAATTTAGACTATTCTTAACAGGTCTACTACTTGTGTTGACTGCTGGGTTAACTTATGCTCAGAATAAACAAGTAACAGGAACTGTTACTGATGCAGGTACAGGGGAACCAGTCGCCTATGCATCTGTCCAACTGAAAGGTACAATGACAGGAACTACGACTGATGAATCCGGTAAGTATACCATCAATGCCCCGGGCAATGGTACACTTATTTTTAGTTTCATTGGCTACACCACTGTTGAGGTTGCTATCAACAACCAGGAAGTAGTGAACGTAACTATTTCGCCTGATGCTGTCAATCTGGAGGACGTTGTTGTCGTTGCCTTTGGTACTGCAAAGAAATCGGCTTTCACCGGTTCTGCATCAACCGTAAAGGGAACCAAACTTGCAGAACGTGCAGTTTCCAACGTAACCAACGCCCTTGCAGGTCAAGTTGCCGGTGTACAGATTACCAGCAACAACGGTCAGCCGGGTTCTGCAGCAACTATCAGAATCCGTGGTGTGGGTTCAATGAGTGCAAGTAACGCACCTCTTTATGTTGTGGATGGTGTTCCATATGACGGAACAATCTCTGCAATCAACCCTCAGGATATCGAGAGTATTACAGTTTTGAAGGATGCTGCTTCAAGTGCACTTTACGGAGCACGTGGTGCCAATGGTATTATCCTCCTGACAACAAAGAAAGCTACTTCAAAAGACGCAATCGTGACTTTTGAGGCTAAGTGGGGTAACAACTCGCGCGCTATTCCTAACTACAGTACAATGACAGACCCTGCAATGTACTATGAAACTTTGTACAGGTCCCTTTACAACGCCAAAGCTTACAACGGATCATCGGCAGCAGCTTCTTATGCTTATGCTGACGCAGCTCTTCTTGACGACAAGAATGGTGGTGTAGGTTATATGGTTTACACTGTACCTAATGGTGAGAAATTCATCGGAACAAACTTCAAGATGAACCCTAAGGCTTCTCTTGGCTACTCTGACGGTGATTTCTATTACACTCCGGACGATTGGTACGCTGAGATTTTCAATAAAGGAAACCTCCGTTCTGAGTACAACTTCTCAGTTGCAGGTTCAACAGAGAAACTTAATGCATACATGTCTGCCGGTTATCTGGATGATTCAGGTCTGGTATCAGGTTCTGGTTTCCAACGTTTCACCAGCCGTGTAAAACTCGACTATCAGGCAAAAGAGTGGTTGAAGATAGGTGTTAACTCTGCTTATACATATTATGACTCACAGGCTCCGGGCAGCCAGACTTCATGGGGATCTTCAGGAAACTTGTTCTATGTAACAAACATGATCGCTCCTATCTATCCTATGTACGTTCGCAATGCTGACGGAACCATCAAGGTTGACAACCGCGGTATCACAGTATACGATTTCGGAGGATCATCTACAAACTTCACTCGTTCATTCATGGCTCTGTCAAATCCTGCTATCACGCTGAAACTTGACAAGCACCATGCATATACAGATGTTGTAAATACAAAATGGTATGCTACAGCTAACCTCCTGGAAGGACTCCAATTCACAGCTACTCTCAGCGCAAACGTTCGTAATCAACGTCAAAATGACTTGTACAACCAATTCTATGGTGGATCAGTTGGTAGTGAAGGTGCAGTATCTGTAAGCCACTACCGTGAATTCGGCGTTAACCAACAGTATATGTTGACATACAAGAAGAAGATTGCAACTAACCACAATATCGACCTCTTTGCAGGTTATGAGAGCTACAATCTTAAACTCCAGAATCTTGGCGGTTCAAACACAAAACTCTACAATCCATTTATCGGTGAGTTGAACAATGCTATCCAGACTCCTCCATCTGTTTATTCATACACAAATGAGTACTCTTTGGTAGGTCTTCTTGCAAGAGCACAGTACGATTACAAAGAGAAGTACTTCTTGAGTGCATCTTATCGTAGGGACGGTTCTTCACGTTTCCATCCGGACAGCCGCTGGGGTAACTTCGGTAGTGTCGGTGGTGCATGGCTTATCAGCAAGGAAAACTTCATGAGCAGCGTTAACTGGATTGACCTGTTGAAACTTAAAGCAAGCTACGGTTCTGTAGGTAATGACAATATCGGTAACTACTATGCATACCTTGACCAGTTCAATGTAAGCAATAGTAGTGGTCAATATTCAGTTGCATTCGCTTATAAAGGCAACAAGGATATCACTTGGGAGACTTCATACGCTTTGAATGCAGGTGTGGAATTCGAACTCTTCGGGAGCAAACTCAACGGTTCGGTAGAATACTTCCACCGCAACACTGTTGACCAGCTATATAACCAACCAGTTCCAGTTTCTCTTGGTTATTCTTCAATACCTATGAACATCGGTTCTATCGTTAACAAGGGTGTCGAACTCGAATTAAACGGCACACTCCTCAAAACTGATAAAATCCTCTGGACAGCAAACTTCAATGCCACTCACTACAAAAATGAGATTACCGACCTTGCTGAGACTCCAAAAGCAGCCGGTGGAATCAAGGGTACAAACTTTATTTACAGAATCGGCGGATCACTCTATAACTCATATCTGCGCAAATGGGCAGGTGTAGATCCTCAAACCGGTAAATCACTCTATTATATCGATCCTGATAAGGGTGACATGAATACTACTGATGACTACTCAAAAGCAGCTCAGTCTGACCTCGGATCTACCCTTGCTAAGGTATATGGTGGTTTCGGAACTACAATCAATGCATACGGTTTTGATTTGTCAATCCAGCTTTCTTATCAGTTAGGTGGTAAATTATATGATGGTTCATACGAGCAGTTGATGCACCAGGGAGATGACCCGGGAAATAACTGGTCAATGGACATATTAAAGGCATGGACTCCTGAAAAACCTTCAACTAAATACCCAAGACTTGACGCATCGATTGATACATACCAGAAACAATCATCACGGTTCCTTACTAGTTCAGACTACTTAAGCTTCAACAGCGTAATGTTAGGCTACACTCTACCTAAAAACCTCATCAAGTCACTCAAGCTTTCCAATGCACGTATTTACGTTTCTGGTGACAATCTTGGTGTAATCTCAGCTCGTAAAGGTCTTGACCCACGCCAGTCATTAGGTCTAGGTAGTTCAACAACTTCCGGTAACTATAGTTACTCAGCAATGCGTACAATTTCTGCCGGTATAACTTTATCATTCTAGTTTGATCTAATCTAATAATAATCATTATGAAATTAAATAAGAAATTATATATTATTGCCTTAGGAGGTCTATTGTTTACATCATGTGTAGACCTTGATACAGCACCAGAAGGCGGTACATTCACATCTGACCAGAAGAGTGAGGTTGTACTTGCAATACCAGAGAGACTTGCTGCCGATGTTAATGGTATGTTCGCCATTATTGGTAAACAGTACTGCATATTTGGTTCAACTACATCAAGAGACGATGACGCAGGATATCCTACAGTATGTCTTTCACAGGATCTAAATGGTCCGGATATGGTTGGTGACAACAGTAACTACAACTGGTTCTCTGTAAGCAGCAGCTATGAAGACCGTACCGATACATACGCAAACCCATACGAAAGATGGGCTGTCTTTTACAATCAGCTTAAGTTGGCTAACGATATTCTTGCAACTATCCCTGCCGAGACTACTGATCCTACTTTGAAGATTTATCAGGCACAGGCAAGGGCCATCCGCGCTTTTGACTACCTTTCACTTGTGCCTTACTATCAGTTCAAGTACAAAGGGAATGAGGACAAACCTTCAGTTCCAATCATTACAGAGAACATGGAAGGTGACCCTTCTGACAACCCTCGCGCATCTCTGTCAGCTGTATACGAACTCATTATGTCTGACCTTGATGCAGCTATCACAGCTCTTGAAGGTTATACCAGAGTAAACAAGGCTGAGATTGACCAGAAGGTTGCTTACGGTCTTCGCGCACGTGCAAACCTTTATATGGAAAATTGGTCTGCTGCTGCATCTGATGCAACAAATGCAATGGCCGGCTACTCTCCATACACAAGGGCTCAGGTTTCAAAACCAACCTTTATCGATGCTAATGACCAGAACTGGATGTGGGCTATCATTCTTACCCCAACCAATATTCCTGATCCTTATCCATCATGGCCATCTGTTCTCGGTTCATTCTCAGGTGACTCTTACTCAGCTGCTGTAGGTTGCTACAAATCAATCAACAGGCTTCTGTTTGATAAGATCCCTACAACTGACGTTCGTAAAGGATGGTGGGTTGACGAGAACCTGGATTCACCTAACCTTGCCACAGTTACTTGGGGTGGTGTTACAGGTAATGCTGTAGCTGATCTTGCTATTACAGATGTTAAGTTACCTTTCCTTCCATACACTAATGTGAAATTTGGCCAATATGGCTTTATCGGTAACAGTATCAACGCAGGTGACTGGTGCATCATGAGGGTTGAAGAGATGATCCTTATCAAAGCTGAAGCTACTGCAATGGGTGGAAATCTTTCCGGTGGCAAACAGATTCTTGAGGACTTCGTAAAGACTTATCGTGATCCTGCTTTTGCAAGCACTGCTGCAAATAATGAAGATTTCCAGAATGAAGTATGGCTACAACGCCGTATTGAGCTCTGGGGCGAGGGCTTCTCTATGTCAGACATCATGCGTCTTGGTAAGAATATCGTAAGATATACTCCATCAATTACTACAAACTTCCCTGATGCATTCAAATTCAACATTGCTGCTAATGACGGTTGGTTACTTCTCCGCATTCCTCAGAGAGAGACCAACAATAACAGGGGTATTCCACTCTCTGCTAACAATAACGAAGGAACTCTCCCTATATCAGGAGATGGTGCAGGCTTAACTGACGGAGTTATTGTTCACTAGTAATTTTATTAAATGTTAGAAAAAGAAAAAATATGAAACTACTAAATAAATTCAGATTTGGCATATTGTTGACTTCGATGTCAGTACTGCTTATGGCTACTGCTTGCGAAGACGAAATCACTCGTGACCCCTCTCCGGAATACAATACAAGCAGTGCAAACGTTTACTTTGCATCAACAAATGCAGCTTCTATTGTAATGGGCGTCGAGGCCACTAATTTTGAGGTTACAATAGCTCGTGAAAATACTACTGCAGCTCAAACAGTAAAACTTAAAACTGAAACTTCTTTCAAAGATTTGTTTACTGCACCTGAGAGTGTTACTTTTGCTGCCGGTGAGGCTCAGAAGGTTATTACAATAACTTGCGGTGAAATGGAGTTGATGACTTCGTATCATTTGTCAATTGAAATTGATGGCAATGAGACTAAACCTTATGTTGCACAGAATGTATACCCACGTATAGAGCTGAATGTTCTTAAAGAGGACTTTGAGCCTTACGCAAACGGTCTATAGTGGGATTATTTCTTCGCTCCTGGCGACGATTATGTCAGCTGGCCTCTTACACTCGAATATTCTGCAATTTCTGAGACTTATCGTTTGAAAGATACTTGGGGATATAGCGGATATAACATCACATTCCAATGGGATGGTGGATCAAGTGTTACAATGGGCGGAACAGTCAGTGGCTCATACAAAGTATTCAAAACAGGTTATGTACACAGAACTTACGGTATGGTATCAGCTTACTTTGGAACTTGTACATACAATGCAGCTAATAAAGAGTTCACTTTCCCTATTACATGGAGAGTATCTGCAGGTAGCTTCGGTACATTTGCTGACTACTATGAAATCACTGCTCTTCTCTAGAATTGTCTGAGATATAGTATACGATAAAAGGCGGACCAAATGGTTCGCCTTTTTTCATACTCGTCTGTGTCCGCTCGGAAAAGCCTCCCCACCTAACTGTGGGTCCCCTCCCTCCTCGGGAGCCGAGTTTTCCTTAGCGGACACAGACGAGTTGAAAATTTATCTTGTTCTGGATATATATGAAAAAAGAGTTCGGTGAATACCGAACTCTTCTATTTTTTGTGGCACTGATTTTTCTATTTCTCTGTATGTCTGAGTTTTTTGAAATGAATCAGTTAGCCGTTATTATTAATAAATTTATATGTCGTTAAATATGTGAGAAATAGAAAAATCAGTGCCACACACTACATCATATGAAATGCGACGGTGAGGCCTGCCATTACTATTGAGACCATACTCATTAGTTTGATGAGTATATTCAATGATGGGCCTGATGTATCTTTAAACGGATCTCCTACTGTATCTCCAACGACTGTCGCCTTATGTGTTTCCGAGCCTTTTCCGCCGAAATTTCCATCTTCAACATACTTCTTTGCATTGTCCCACGCTCCACCGGCATTGGCCATAAAAACGGCCAGAACAAAGCCTGATGCGAGTCCGCCTACCAAGAGACCCATAACACCCGGAACACCGAAAATAAGGCCTACAAGGATAGGAACTGCAATTGCCAATAAAGATGGGAACAACATCTCACTTTGTGCCCCTTTTGTTGAGATTTCAACGCATCTTGCATAGTCAGGAGTTGCTTTGCCTTCAAGGATACCAACTATCTCTCGGAACTGTCTTCTCACCTCCTCTACCATTTTCTGTGCAGCACGTCCAACTGCATTCATTGTAAGACCGCAGAAAAGGAATGACATCATCGCTCCTATAAAAGCTCCTATTAAAACCTTAGGGTTCATCAGGTTTACCTGATAATACTCCATCATATCCGGAATTGTTGCCTCTGCAACATTTACCACCCTTCCGGCAATATCCAGCGTTGTCTGTCCTATGTGTGTCAATCCTATTTTTATCTCTTCAAGATATGATGCCAATAGAGCAAGTGCTGTAAGAGCTGCTGATCCTATTGCAAATCCCTTGCCTGTTGCTGCAGTTGTGTTGCCAAGAGCATCAAGGACGTCTGTTCTCTTTCTAACTTCAGGGTCGAGTTCACTCATCTGTGCATTACCTCCGGCATTGTCGGCTATCGGACCGTATGCATCGGTTGCAAGAGTGATACCCAGAGTAGAGAGCATACCTACGGCAGCAATACCGATTCCATAAAGACCCATTCCGATATTCTTAGCTGTCATCATGTTTGCTATGTCAAAATTTATTGCTGAACAATATGCGATAATAATAGCAATACCAATTGTAATTACAGGAATAGCTGTAGAAATCATTCCCAGACCTATACCAGAAATAATTACTGTAGCAGGGCCTGTCTGACCACTCTCTGAGATTTTTTGTGTCGGTTTATATGAATGAGACGTGTAATATTCTGTCGATTGTCCTATTATCACACCTGCTACCAGACCTGCTATTACAGAGAAAGATATTCCCAGCCAATTTTCAATGCCCAATGTGTAAAGAATAACGAAAGCCAGTACACCTATCAATAAGGCACTGAAATTAACACCTCTTCCTAGTGATTTGAGAAGTTGTGACATTCCCGCTCCCTCTTTTGTCCTTACAAGGAAAATACCGGCTATTGAAAGAACTATACCTACGGCAGCTATAAGCATTGGTGCAAACACTGCTTTCAGCTGCATATCAGGATTAATGTAGAATGCAGAGGCTCCCAACGCTGCTGTTGCCAATATAGAGCCGCAATATGACTCATATAGGTCTGCACCCATACCTGCCACGTCACCTACGTTGTCACCGACATTATCTGCAATTGTTGCCGGGTTGCGGGGATCATCTTCAGGGATACCGGCCTCTACCTTTCCAACCAGGTCTGCTCCTACGTCAGCAGCTTTTGTATAAATACCACCGCCTACTCTGGCAAAAAGAGCCTGTGTAGATGCTCCCATACCGAAAGTCAGCATTGTTGTAGTGATAATAACCAGCTTCTGTGCCCCTGTCGTATCTATGAAATTATCCAGGATAATGTACCAGATTGAGATGTCCAGAAGGCCAAGTCCTACAACTACAAGTCCCATGACTGCACCTGAGCGGAAAGCAATACGGAGTCCGCTGTTGAGTGACCTCATCGATGCATTGGCTGTCCTTGCAGATGCATATGTGGCCGACTTCATTCCAATAAAACCTGCAAGTCCCGAGAAGAAACCTCCTGTAAGGAATGCAAATGGCACCCATGGGTTCTGAACACCAAAGCCATATGCAAGGACTGCAAAAAAGGCACTAAGTATAAGGAATACAATTGTAACTACTTTGTACTGTTGCTTAAGATATGCCATGGCTCCCTTCCTGACATATAAGGCAATATCTTTCATTTTTTGGGATCCCTCGCTCTCTTTCATCATCTGCCTGAAGAAATAGAAAGCAAAAAACAGTGCTATGGCTGAAGCCATTGGCACGAAATAGAACATACTCTCTGTTGTCATAGTCTTTGTGTTAAGTTATTGTTTGGTTAAATTTCAATTTTTTTGAAGTTTTGCTCAGGTATTTCAGAGTCTATTCTGCGGGCCATCATCATCAACGCTCCGGTCGATGCTGTGGTATAGAATGTCGTAGGGTAACCATCTTTTGCAACCATTTCAGAAACCAGAATATTGTTTTCTCTGATCACATTCAATGTCCTTAATGCAATGGCAGGAGCCGGATCAACAATAACGACACTGTCACCTGCAACCTCTTTTATACTCTCAAGAAGGAACGGATAGTGTGTACAGCCAAGGACAATATGGTCTGCACCCTGTTCCAGCATAGGGTTTATATAACTCTTAAGCAGCTCTTTCACCTTACTTCCGGATGTCTCACCTGACTCTACAAGCTCTACTAAACCCTCACCTACCTTTGCAACAACATTGACATCGGAGGCAAATCTCTCGACAGATGCATGAAAATGGTTGCCGTTTAGTGTTCCTCTGGTTGCAAGGACACCTATTGTACCGCTTTTTGAGTGAAGGGCTGCTGGTTTGACTGCAGGCTCCATACCGATGAAAGGTATCCTGTATTTTTCTCTCAGAGCCTTTATTGCCGCAGCTGTCGCTGTATTACAGGCAACGACGATTATTCCTGCACCTTTTGAAAGCAGAAAGTCTGTAATAAGGTATGCCCTATCGATTATCTCCTTCTGCGACCTGTTCCCGTAGGGACAGTATGCACCATCCGAAAAATAGGTTACTGAAGTTCCCGGCAAAACCTTAATTATCTCTCTCCATACAGAGAGTCCGCCTACGCCTGAGTCAAAAACGCCTATACACATATTTTATAAAAAAACAGTCGCCCTGTATGAACGACTGTAAAGTTAAAAAAATTTCCTCATGCTTATTTAGCAGTTGCTGCCTGTTCAGCAGGTTGTTGACTTATCTGCATCGGGACTTTATCTGCAGGAATACCGAGTTTCGTTCTGGCAAGTGGAAGCAGGTCTAAGCTCTGAGCCTCGTCAAAATATGGGATTGAGCCTGTTGACAAATCGAATACAAATGCACAACCGTTCTCCTTTCCTAAAGCCTTGATAGTCTCATTTGCCTTCTGATATACAGGAGTGAGCAGTTTTTGCTGTTCTGCCTGGAAATCCTGAGGAGCAGATTGCCTTAGCTGGTCATATCTGTTCTGTAAATCCTGAAGCTCTCTTTGTTTAGTCTCCAGTAGCGCAGCTGTCCAAGTAGCTTGCTTTTGCTGATAAGTGGCGTATTTTGTCTGGAATTCGTTCTGCAGTGCCTCCATATTTTCCTGAAGCTCCTTTGAAAGCTTGTCAAGCTTTATAATAGCACTGTCTCTCTCCGGCATAAGTGCGATCAACTCTTCAGAGTTTATGCGTCCGAACTTGATCGTTGTCTGTGCAAAGGAAGTTGTGCCTGCCAATACAAAAAGAAGCAGCAGAAATTTCGATAGATGTTTCATATTCAAATAATTATTTAGTTTTCTTTTAATTCAACAATTTTATCACCTTCTGTGACATATCGTTTTCAGGGTTGTTATAAACTACACCCTGAGCAGTTGCAATATCAAAAATAATAATAAATCCTTCATTTTGCGCAACTTTTTCGATTGCTCCCTTCAATTTTGTCATAATAGGCTCCATAATCTCTTTCGATTTCGCAGCCATTACCCCATCTTGACCAAAATACTTTTTTTGAAGATCTTTTACGGTTCTCTCTTTAGTAATAATCTCATTTTCCCTCAGGCTTCTCTCATTCTGTGAAAGATTTGCCTTTTGAGACTGATATGTATTGTAGAGTTGTTCCACTTTTTTAAGCTCACCCTCTATTTCAGCATCATACTGAGCCTTGATACGCTGTATCTGCTGCTGGGCAGTTGCATACTCAGGGACGGCCTTGAGTATTGTCTCGGTATTGATATACCCGAAAGATTGCGCCTTGATAATTGTTGATGAGGCCAATATCACCAGTGACAGTAAAAATATCCTTCTCATAATTATTCAATATTTGGAGCGTTAATTAAAATTGCTGACCTATTACGAAGTGGAAGTTGCTGCCTCCCTTTTTCTCTGAACCTACAGGGTCAAATCCGTAACCCCAGTCTATTCCCAACATTCCCACAATCGGGAGCAGTACTCTTACACCTACTCCTGCAGATCTTTTGATAGAGAATGGATTAAAATCGCGGATATCAGACCATGAGTTACCTCCCTCCAGGAAAGCAAGGGCATAGATAGTTGATTGAGCCTGTAATACTACAGGATATCTCAACTCTACTGAGAATTTATCGTACACATTACCTGCATATGCATTGTTTACCAACGGGGTGAGTGATGAGTTAGAGTAACCTCTCAGACCGATAACCTCAGTTCCATAGGTGCTGTAACCGGACATGCCGTCACCGCCCACAACATACCCTTCAAAAGGAGAATAACCGAGTTTTCTACTGTAAAATCCAAGATATCCGAAGTGGGCCCTGGTCATGAGAACTAAATCTTTTGTAAGAGCTGTATATTGCGTGCCTTTAAGTGTCCACTTGTGATACTCGATCCATTTATATCTTTCCGAGTCTTCCATGCTCTGATAATCAGTATCTTTGTCTCTGAAAAGCGAGTATGGAGGCGTCAACTGTAATCCGATCTGGTAATCGGAACCACTTCTAGGATATACAGGCTGGTCAACGGAATTTCTTTGAAGAGAAACCTTATAGCTGAAATTGTGTGATGTACCATTTGAGAAAATGAAGTAGTAATCCCAATCATGCAGTCTGTATGACTGAAGGCTGAGCTCGTTGTACAGTACGAACCAGTTGTCCGGCCATTTCAGTCTTTTTCCTATACCTATGGCTGCCCCATAGACCTCCATTGTCTCATTCGAATTCTGATAGAAATAGTATGAGTTGGTCTGTCTTGTGTAGTATGCAGATATGCTCAAAGAGGTCGGCTTATTTCCAAAGAGCCATGGTTCAACAAAACTTGCTGTTAAAGCGGTATAATATGTGCCATTGGTCTGGAATTTCAGAGCAAGCTGCTGGCCGTCTCCCAGCGGAACCGGTCTCCACGCTCTTTTATCGAATATCCTTTTTACAGAGAAATTATTGAAACTCACACCTAGTGTCCCGACAAATGTATTTCCACCCCAACCTCCGGCAATTTCAAACTGGCTGTTTGATTTCTCTACTACGTTGTATGCTATGTCTACGGTGTTGTTCTGTTGGTTTGGAATGATGTTTATTGCATCTGCCGACTGAAGCTTCTCCGGCTCAAAGTGTCCCATATTGGAAAGTTCTCTCAGGGAACGTTCAATGTCCGACTGACTGTATAGATAACCTGGTTTTGTATAGAGCTCTCTTCTGGCTATTCTTTCATTTGTAACACTGTTGCCGTTTATAGTTACCCTATTGAATGTCGCCGGCTTGCCCTCGTATATTCTCATCTCTACATCCACAGAGTCTTTGTCGACACAGACCTCGACAGGGGAAACATTAAAGAAAAGGTATCCGTTATCGGTATATAGTTTAGACACATTTCCCTTCTCGTCTCTGGTAAGCCTCTCCTCCATCGATACTACATCGTAGATATCGCCTTTCTTGATTCTCAGAATACTGTTAAGAGCATCTCCCGAGTATTTGGAATTTCCTGTCCATGTTATTTTCCTGAAGTAATACTTTTGTCCCTCATCTATAAGGAACTTGATACCCATCCTTCCCTCACTTATATAATATATGCTGTCCTTGACAATACGTGCATCACGATATCCGCGCTCATTATATGTCTCAATAAGGGACCTCTTGTCATTCTCATACTCTTTCTCATTGAATTTCTTACTTGAGAAGAAGTTCAGAATATTACTCTTCGCCTTTGTCTTTTTCATTGAACCGGCAAGTTTGGAGGCTTTTATATTTTCGTTTCCCTCAAAAATGATGTCCTGAATCTTCACCTTGCTCTTTCTGTCAACGACAAATGTGACTCTGACCGTATTCCTGATTGTTGTGTCCTGAACTATTTTGGTGGTTACCTCTGTCTGGAGGAATCCCTTCTCAACATAGTATTTTCTTATAATTTCGCAGGAAGATCTCTCAATGTAGTCGGACAACTCACTTGCCCTTTTGAACTTAAGTCTGTCTTGCAACTCCGATCTCTCTGTAGATTTAACTCCTTCGAAATCCCATTTTAAAACACGCGGCCTCTCTTGCAGGTAAAGGTTAAGATAGACCTTACCGTTTGAAATCGAGTCAACATAAAAAGAAATCTCAGAGAACCAGCGTTGTAGCCATATTCTCTTGATTACTGACGAGAGATCCTCGCTGGGTATCTCAATTTTATCACCGACCTGTATACCTGTCAGGGAAAGTATCGTCTCAATGTTGTTGTATTTTACTCCGGAAACAACTATACCACCGACCTCATATTTCTGAGGCTTATTGTAATCCACCTGAGTGGTTCTTATTATGGTAGAATCCTGGGCCTTGGCCTGGTTTGTAAAAGGAGTTAAGAAAATTAATAGCGAAATAAGGGCTAATGACTTCATCTGCAATCTCTGGCTGTGAAAGCGCAAATATAAGCTTTTATTTGTATTCAAAGTTTGTTTGATTAAGAATTATTTAACTGGTCTCCTGTTTTTCCAAACCTCCGTTCTCTTTGCGCGAAGATGTCCAGAGCTTGTTGAAAGTGGGTTTTGCGAAAATCGGGCCAAAGCACTTCCGGGAAATAAAATTCACTGTAAGCACTTTGCCAGAGTAAATAATTACTTATGCGCTGTTCACCGCTTGTCCTGATAATAAGATCGGGATCCGGAATCCCTTTTGTGCTCAATAATGTGTCGAAATGGTCCGCAGTCAGTTTTGGTAATTTCCTGCCCTCCTGATGTGCCTTGAGCACCTCCTCGCCATATTTCTCGGCAGCCTGAAGTATATCCCATTTTCCGGCATAACTTAAAAAAATAATCAGATTGAGCCCGGTATTATGGCTTGACATCTCTTCAGCCTCGTATATCTTCTTTGCAATATCTTCAGATAGTTTTGAAAGATCTCCTATAGCCCTGAATTTTATGTTATTCTTCATAATTGTAGCGGTCTCGTTAGCTATCGCATCAACCATCAGCTGCATTAGTCCGTTAACCTCATCCTCGGGTCGGTTCCAGTTCTCCTCTGAGAATGCAAAAAGGCTCAGGTATTCAATTCTGTTCTCTGCGGCAAATTCGATTGTTGCCCTTACAGATTCAGAACCCTCCTTGTGGCCGTACAGCCTCTCCATACCCCTGGCCTTGGCCCATCTGCCGTTTCCATCCATTATAATAGATACATGTCTTGGGATTCTATTCATATCACTGTTTTTATTCTATAGTATATTGCTGTTTCTCTTGTCCTCTCCCCATCTTAATTTGTCCTTGAGTGCATTAATGAAGCTCTCCTCTTGAAGAGATATATAATTTAATGTAAATGGAGCCTTTGTAATTTTCACCGAACTTCCTGAAGGAATCATCACCTCACGGCTGTCAAGGCATAAAATGGCCTTCCCTACCCTTGCAGTGACAAACATCTCCAGGGTAACACCATCCGGAACCACCAAAGGTCTCACATTTAAGTTGTGAGGGGCAATAGGCGCTACTATCCATACTTCAGAAACAGGCAGCACTATTGGTCCGCCTATGCTGAGAGAGTATGCCGTTGAACCTGTTGGTGTTGCAACAACAAGTCCGTCAGACCAGTATGCCGGCATCTCAATTCCATCAATTTTAAGGTTGACCGATATCATTGTTGAATCACACTTCTGCAGAGAGACCTCATTGGCTGAATATGGGAAAAGTCCTTCCGGAAGACAACTGCTCTCTATCCGGAGCATCGTCCTTTTCTCAATTCTGTAGTTTCCCTCTATCAGATCGTCTATCCATTTGTCGGCTGAATTCAGATCCGCACTTGTCAAGAAACCTAGCCGGCCAAAATTGACACCTGCAATCGGAATCGATTTTTCGCGGATATGTGTTATTGACTCGAGAAATGTGCCGTCGCCTCCGAAACAGAGGAAGATATCAGTGTCAGCAGGCAGGTCATTGTAGTCATTATATGTTGCCGATTCAGGAAATGTATAGCCCGGAATGGCAGTCAGTCTTTCATAAAATGGCTTATAGTAACATAGCGTAACACCTTTGTCAATTAAAGCCCTTATTATCTGACAAAGTCCGGAACACCATGCTCTCTCAAAATCTCTTGCAAATAAAGCAATCTTCATTTTAGTGTTATAATTGCCAAAAATAGATAAATTTGCACCTATCATGATAAAATTAAGTGTAAATATAAACAAATTCGCAACACTTAGAAACTCCAGAGGGGGTAATCTGCCTGATGTTATAAAAGCGGCAGTTGATTGCGAAAAATTTGGCGCTGAAGGCATTACTGTACATCCCAGACCTGATGAAAGACATATTCGCTACCAGGATGCGAGAGATCTTAAACATGTGGTTACTACCGAGTTCAATATAGAAGGAAATCCTATAGACTCGTTTGTCAAACTTGTACTCGAGATACATCCAGCCCAAGTGACTCTTGTCCCTGATTCTCACGATGTACTTACTTCCAACTGCGGATGGGACACAAAGAAGAACGCATCATTCCTGAAACAGATCTGCAAGATTTTCAATGATGAGAATATTCGTACATCTATTTTTGTGAACCCGGATGTTGAGATGATCAAATATGCAACAGACACCGGCTGCAAGAGAGTTGAACTCTATACCGAATCTTATGCTGCAAACTACTTTAATGGCAGGGAAGTTGCTATAGAGAAATATGTAAAGGCTGCAGAAGAGGCGGTTAAACAGGGATTAGGAATCAATGCAGGTCACGATCTCAATCTTGACAATCTGAATTTCTTCTATAAAAACATTCCGGGGCTGCTTGAAGTCTCCATAGGGCATGCATTGGTCTGCGATGCCCTATATTTAGGTCTTGAAAATACTATACAGTCCTACTTGAGAGAGTTAAAAAATTATTAATATATTTGTTCACTAAATAGATTTTAAAAAAATGAAAAAAGCCTCTTTAATCACCAACGTTGTGTTGGCTATAGCAGTTATTGTACTGTTTGTCCTCCACTTTATATCTAACTCAAACTCATTAAAGAATGACTTCGGATCAGGATCAGCGCCCGCTGCAGGAAGCGTTGTATATATCCAGATGGATTCGCTTGTCAACCAATATGACATGTTCAATGATCTTAAATCAGAGCTTGAATCCAAAGCTCAGGTAATGCAGGATGACCTGAACAAGAAAAGTATGGCATTTGAGAGAGATGTCAAGGATTTCCGTCAAAAAGTAGAAAAGGGGCTGATAACCCGTGCTCAGGCTGAAGCTCAGAATGCTCAGCTTCAGAACAGGGAGAGAGAGCTTCAGGAGTACTCTCAGCAGAGGCAGATGGAGATGAATGAGGAGCAGGCTGTACTTGTAAGAAAGATTATGGATGCACTGGACAAATACCTTGTTAAGTTCAATGCAGACAAGAAATACTCAATGATTATCAACACTTCCACAACACTTAACACTGTTCTTCAGGCTGATTCGACTCTTAATATTACCAATATGGTTGTTGCAGGGCTCAATGATGAGTATGTAGCAACTAAAGGAAAAAAATAAAACACCCCTGTGAAGATTGCAATTCTTTCATGCTTTTACCCTTACAGAGGCGGTATTGCGCAGTTCAACGCAAATATATACAAGGAGCTGAGCAAGTCACACGAGGTTAAGGCATTTAATTTCAAACGGCAATATCCTAATCTGCTGTTCCCCGGCAAGACACAGTTTGTCGAGAAAGGGGACACAGCTCTGAAAATAGAGAGTACTGCAATACTTGACACAGCAAATCCATTAAGTTATATTTCAACAGCCCGGGCCATACGAAAGTGGGGCCCGGATTTGTTGATAATGCGTTACTGGATGTCATATTTCGCCCCTTCACAAGGCTACGTGGGGAGGCACCAATTACCCGGCACCAAGGTTATCTCGATATGTGACAATGTAATTCCACACGAACCAAAATTCTTTGATACCCCCTTCACAAAGTATTATCTCGGCTCAAATGACGGATTTGTGGTTCTTTCGGATGCCGTCGGACAAGATCTTACTTCATTGAAGCCCGATGCAAGATTTGTCAGCATTCCACATCCACTATACAACCATTTCGGAGAGAGAGTAGAGCGTGAAAAGGCAGTGGAGAGGCTTGGGCTTGATAAAGGGAAAAGGAATATCCTCTTTTTTGGCCTGATAAGGGATTATAAAGGGCTTGACATATTACTGGAGGCTTTTGCCGGGCTGGATGACAAATATCAGTTGATCATAGCCGGAGAACCTTATGGAAGTTTTGACAAATACAGTGAGATAATCAATTCAATTCCCGATAACGGGCGTATAAAACTGTTCACCCGCTACATAGCCGATGAGGAGGTCCCTCTGTTTTTCTCTGCAAGTGATGTATGCGTACTGCCATATCGCTCTGCCACTCAAAGTGGTATAAGTGCAATCTCATATCATTTCGGGCTTCCTATGATAACGACTGATGTCGGTGGACTTAAAGAGGCAATTGAGGGACCTGGCACCGGTATTGTAGTCGATAGAGTCGACCCGGTATTGGTCCGGGATGCCATAGTGGAGTATTTCGAAAAAGAGCTTGGCGGCAGGCTCAGAGAAAACATCGCCGCTCAAAGAGAGCAGCTGTCCTGGAACAGCTTTGCGGACAAATTATTAGAATTTCACACAACACTTTAACAACCTTTTTATATGAAAGCAATAACCCGTACAGAATTCAATTTTCCTAATCAAAGCAGCAAGTATGTTGGTAAAGTAAGAGATGTATATACAATCGGAGAGGACTATCTTGTGATGATAGCTACTGACAGGATCTCTGCATTTGACGTGGTTCTCCCCAAAGGTATCCCATATAAAGGACAGGTATTGAATCAAATAGCATCCAAATTCCTTGATAGTACAAGCGATATAGTTCCGAACTGGAAAATTGCCTCTCCCGACCCTGTAGTGACTGTCGGTCACAAATGCACAGGTTTCCCTGTAGAGATGATTGTCAGGGCATATCTGACAGGAAGCTCATGGAGGGCATATAAAGCCGGGGCACGTGAGATCTGCGGTGTTAAAATTCCTGACGGCATGAAGGAGCACCAACGATTTGAGCAGCCGATTGTGACACCTACAACAAAAGCAGAAATCGGACTTCATGACCAGGATATTTCAAAAGAGGAGATAATAACAAAAGGCATTGTGAAAGAGGATGATTATCTGATGCTCGAGAAATATGCCCTCGATCTTTTCAACCGCGGCTCTGAGATAGCATCGGAAAGAGGGTTGATACTCGTGGATACCAAATACGAATTCGGCAAGAAGGGTGATAAGATATATCTGATTGACGAGATTCACACTCCAGACTCTTCGAGATACTTCTATAAAGAGAGTTATGAGGAACTTTTTGCAAAAGGTTTACAACAGAGGCAACTCTCGAAGGAGTTTGTCAGAGAGTGGCTTATGGAGAACAACTTCTCGGGACAAGCCGGACAGAAGGTTCCCGAGATGACTGACGAGATTGTCCGTTCAATATCTGACAGATACATTGAGTTGTATGAGAATATAACCGGCAGCAAATTTGAAAGAGCTGAGTACACTGATGATATATACGAGAGAATTGAGACAAATATTCTAAATATGCTGGCAAGATTATGAGATTCAACGCTGCCATATTGATATTGCTCCTGACTGTCGTCTTTAATGTGACGTTCGGGCAGGAAACCCATTTTGCAGTTACAATATCCCGGGAGACTATAACGAAGGAGGGGATAAGCTATTTTGTACACAAAGTAGAAAAGGGACAGACTGTATACTCAATATGTAAGGTCTACGAGGTTACTCCTGAGATTTTGCTTGAGGACAACCCCTCTCTGATAAGCGGGCTGAAGGAGGGAAGCACTATCCTAATAAGGCAGGGCGGGAAAAAACAGGTTACATATTTAAAACATATTGTAAGGTGGTATGACTCCGTCTCTTCAATTGCAAAAAAGTATGGTGTTTCAGAGGCTGATATTCGAAAAGCCAACTCTATGTCAGACGAAAGGTTGGTTGTCAGGCAGATGCTTCTTATACCTGACTCTACCACAACATTTTCACAACCGGAAAACCCGGAAATGGTAATTATCGACACAGTCATAGCCAAACCAAATCAGACTAACAATGACCAATCTCCACAGACTGTTACTGAATACAAACCATCTGTGCCTGATTATAAACCGTCTGTTTCTGATTACAGCAACTATAACTTTAGAGTATCACTGGTTTTACCGCTTGGAAGCACTAAAGCTGAAACTTCAGAGATGGATGCAAACTTTCTTGACTTTTACGAAGGATTCCTTCTTGCTGTAGAGGATATGAAATCTGCAGGCATGAATATCAATCTCCAAGTGATCGATATGCACGACTATCCTTCTGCTAACATATTAGCTCAGTCAGGCAAACTGGACAACAGCAATCTTATAATAGGCCCTATATTCGAGAAGAATGTCACACCGGTGCTCACACATGCACACAATCTGGGCATACCTGTTGTCTCTCCGATGGATTCCAAGACAGAGTCTCTTGTTGCCAACCATGAGGGCTTCTTTCAGGTAAACACCAGTAATTATCATGTTCAGTCAACCCTTCTTTCCAGCATTCCAAAAGGTAGCCATGTAACTGTCATTTATGAGGAATCGGGAAAAGATAAAGAGTTGGTGGACCTCACAAGGTACATTTTGTCCGAAATGGGGATTACATACAACACAATCTCTTACAATGTACTTTCAGGCAGAGGAATGACTCCTAAAATAGGTGCAAAGCTTCTCTCCAGCCAGATGAATGCTGTTGTAGTTCCGTCTAATCAAGAGGCATTTGTATCTGATGTGCTGAGAAACCTCAATCTTCTCCAGACAATGAATGGATTCAACATAACCATATACGGTACATCAAAATGGCGCACTTTTGAAAGTATGGATATAAACAGCTACCATGCAATGAATCTGCATATCGCGCTACAGCATTATATAGATTTCAACGACATGGAGGTAAAGAAATTTATATACAGATACAGGGCTCTCTATGGATGCGAACCAAATCCATACTCATACCAGGCATACGATGTTGCAAAGTATTTTCTTGAAGAGCTATACTCTAAAGGCCCCAAATTTTACAAAAAGGGAAAAGGAACTACTCGACGACTATTGCAGTCAGACTTGAGATTTGAGAGAAAGAGTAAGTCTGACGGGTATATCAACACGGCTTCACGCGTTGTTACATACAATCCTGATTACTCAATCAATATCAGCAGTCTTGAGTTTTAACCACTCTCTGTCGTCACTCTTTAGATATGGTGAAAGTTCTCTGAAAACGCGTCTATGATACTCGTTGAGCCAGTTTATTTTCTCTTTTCCAAACAACTCTTTAATGATAGGTTTTGTATCAAAAGGGACCAAGGTTAGTGTCTCAAACTCGTAGAAAGTGGCAAATTTGTTTTTACACCACTCTCTGCAAAGAATAAGGTTCTCACACCTTATGCCATAGCGCCCCTCCTCATAAATTGCAGGTTCGTCAGATGTAATCATTCCTGGCTTCAACACAACAGGGTTCTCCTCCATCCTAATGCTCTGTGGTCCCTCGTGAACGCACAGGTAGTGCCCCACTCCGTGACCTGTGCCGTGCATGTACATCTTGGCAGCAGAGAATACTGGTCCTCTTGCAAGGATGTCAAGTTGTGCTCCTCTGGTTCCTGATGGGAATTTTGCCATTGCAAGGTTTATCATACCGGAAAGGACAAGTGTGTAATCTCTCTTCTGTTCTTCGGTAATCTCTCCTATCGCAATTGTTCTAGTGGTGTCAGTGGTGCCGCAGATATATTGTCCTCCGGTATCGGTCAGGAGAAAATTATCGCTCCCGACAACTGAGTGTACAGCTTCAGATGGCTCATAGTGAGGCAGGGCTGCATTCGCCCCGAAAGCAACAATTGGAGCAAAACTCTCTCCCATATACAAATCTGACTCTGCTCGAAGTAATGCTATTTTTGCAGCAGCCTCCCACTCTCCGAGAGGATTACCCCTCTCCTTGATTCTCTCCTCGACAAAACGAAGATATTTAACCCATGCAACACCATCAAGAATCATGGCTTTTCTGAAACCGGAAATCTCTGTCTCATTCTTGACAGCCTTTAAGTGGGCTATAGCACCTCCCCTTTTTGTATCCGGTCTGAATGATGCGCCGCCTGAGAGTGATATATTGTATTTATTGAGGGATATCTTCTCCTTTGATGCAATCCTTATTGCACCGGCCTGATAAGTAGAGATAAATGTATCAAACTCTTCATAATCCATTATCCTCACCTTCTCCTTCGAAAGGTGGATGTTCAGCTCCTCGCTGAGTGTCCCGTTCTTGATAAAGAGTGTCATTGAGCTCCTTGTAATTGCTGCGTATGCAAGTGGAACCGGATTGAACTCTATGTCTGTGCCCCGGATGTTAAAGAGCCACGCTATGTCATCACACGATGATATTATATAGAGAAAATCACCCTCCTCACCAATCTCGGTCACTAATCTGGCATGCTTTGATCTTACAGATTCCCCGGCATAGACATCATCAAGTACATTTATATTGTAGGATTCAACGACAGGTCTGCTTTTCCAGACTGTCTGGAATATGTCGTCTATCTCAACAAGTTCTAGCGGAATAAGATCCTGCTGCAGAACGGTGAAATCTGACAGAGAAAGAAGTTCCTTGACAACTCCTACCTTTTCGCCGTTTTTCAATCTTTTTTTAACCCAGGTATCAATTCCCTCGGTCCCCGGAATCTTCATCTTCATCAGTTCTATACCTGAACCCGCCAGTTGTGCCTCAGCCTGTACGAAGTAACGTGAATCTGTCCAAAGGGCAGCATCTTTCGTGGTAACGGCTATTGTTCCGGCGGAACCGTTAAAGCCTGAAAGCCACTCAACACACTTATAATGAGCTTGAATATATTCACCAAAATGAGGATCACCCGAAGGAACTATAAGGGCGCTTATCTCCCTCTCTATCATAGCCTTGCGCAAAAGCTCCAATTTGTATACTGCCATTTTTCAGATGTTTTTTAGTACGTAATGCGAATATACGAATTCACGAAGGATTTTGTTATATTTGCAGCAAAAGGAGTATTAACTTTTTAAAATAAAACTTATGGAAAAGAGCGTTAAGGGGACAAAAACCGAACAGAATCTTTTAAAGGCATTTGCAGGCGAATCGCAAGCAAGAAGCAGGTATGTCTACTTTGCCAGTGTAGCTAAGAAAGAGGGTTTCGAGAAAATTGCCGATGTTTTTCAAGAGACAGCCGAACAGGAGAAAGAACACGCCAAAAGGTTTTTTAAATTCCTTGAAGGTGGAATGGTTGAGATTACAGCCACATATCCTGCCGGAATAATTGGTACTACAAAAGACAATCTTGCTGCTGCAGCTGCAGGTGAAAACGAAGAGTGGACCGAACTCTACCCTGAATTTGCTGAAGTTGCCATGGCCGAAGGCTTCCCACAGATAGCAACCGCTTTCAAGATGATTGCAAAGGTTGAGGCTGAGCACGAAAAACGTTATAGGACACTTCTTGGAAGATTAGAAGAGGATAAATTCTTCGAAAGAGAAGAGGAGATTGAATGGCAATGCCGTAATTGCGGCTATGTTCACAAAGGGAAGAAAGCCCTCGAGAACTGCCCTGCATGCAACCATCCTAAAGCATATTTCGAACCAAAGAAAAACAACTACTAGCAGTTGAAAGGCACCACTTACGAAAGGGTTATCAGAGCAGCCAAAGACGTTCTTCCTACAACAATAAAGACCTGTGTCTGGTTAGTTAAAATAACAGTATTGATCTCTTTCGGGATTCTTATACTCAGATATTTTAACATTTTACCATGGTTTTCCGGTCTTATCAGTCCGGTTTTCAACATTTTCGGACTTCCGGGAGAGGCTGCCCTGGTATATGTGACAGGGTACTTTGTAAATGTGTATTCTGCTATAGCCGTTATATCGACCCTTGACCTTGATATAAGAGCCATTACCATACTTTCGGTAATGGTTCTTTGTTCTCACAATATTATAATTGAGACAGCCGTTCAGAAAAAGACGGGTTCTTCTGCGGTAAGGATGGTTGTAATAAGAACTCTGTCGGCATTCATCCTCGCATTTGTATTGAACAGGATAATGCCGGGAGAGGTGGTGAGCAATGTGCTCAACTCTGCCATAGAGAAGGCCTCCCTGAAAGAGATGCTGACTGATTGGCTTTACTCTACAATAAGGGTTGTGATTACTATGACTATCCTTATATTCACCCTCTCGATACTACAAAAGATTCTCTCTGAGTTCGGCGTTATCAGATGGATTTCAAAGTTTCTGAGACCTTTGCTTGCAATTTTCGGGTTACCTGCAAAGACCTCCTTCCTCTGGATAATTGCCAATACATTAGGGCTGGCTTATGGAGCCGCTGTTATGATTGAGGAGTATGAGGGCGGTAAGGTGAACAAGAGTGACATAGACCTGCTCAACCACCATATTGCAATATCTCACAGCAATCTTGAGGATGTTATTCTGCTGACTTCGGTCGGGGGTATATTCTGGTGGCTGCTTCTGTCCAGATGGGCCATGTCCTTGCTACTTGTCTGGGAGCTAAAAGCCGAGATGGCAATAAGAAAAAAAATACTTACCTTTGTCGGTTAGAAATCATTAATCTACTAATTAAATGAGTACAGAAAGAGTCAAATGCCTTATCATTGGCAGCGGCCCTGCAGGCTATACTGCATCAATATATGCTTCAAGAGCAAATCTATCTCCTGTTTTATATGAGGGAATACAACCCGGAGGTCAACTGACAACAACAACAGAAGTGGAAAACTTTCCCGGTTATCCTCAAGCGATTACAGGCTCAGAGCTCATGGAGGATCTTAGAAATCAGGCACTAAAATTCAACACCGATATCCGTTCCGGTCTGGTTACATCGGCTGACCTTTCTGAACGTCCATTTAAGATTACGATTGATGAGGAGAAGGAGATTCTTGCAGACGCCATTATTATTGCAACCGGGGCAACAGCAAAGTACCTTGGTATAGAATCTGAGGAAAAATTTAGAGGACAGGGGGTATCCGCATGCGCCACTTGTGACGGCTTTTTCTATAGGGGAAAGGATGTTGCTGTAGTAGGCGGTGGCGACACAGCTTGCGAAGAGGCATCATATCTTGCAAATCTTTGCAACAAAGTATACCTGATAGTAAGAAGAGATGTGCTTAGGGCCTCAAAGGCAATGCAGGAGCGGGTTAAGAATACTTCAAACATAGAAATTCTCTGGCAATATAATACAAAAGAGATCACCGGAACACCTATTGGAGGTGTGAATGGTGCGATTCTTGTTCATAAGGATGGTTCAGAAAGACGAATCGACATCCACGGTTTTTTCCTGGCTATCGGACACCACCCAAATTCTGAAATTTTCAGCAAATGGGTAAGGACAAACGAAGAGGGTTATATCATTACCGAGGGTAAAAGCAGCAGGACAAATGTTCCCGGAGTTTTTGCCGCAGGTGACGTTCAGGACAACACTTACCGTCAGGCAATCACTGCAGCCGGTTCAGGCTGCGTGGCAGCTTTGGATGTAGAAAGGTTCTTGTGTGAAAACAAATAATTTAATTTATGAAACAAGGTAAAACCATCTTCTTAATTATCATTGCCGGGATTTTGCTTGCAACTTCCTGCAAATCTCCCTATGAAGCCCTGCTGAATTCTACTGACTCCTTTCAAAAATATAAGGGAGCCATGATGTATTTCGACAAAGGGAGATATTACAAAGCATCTCAGTTGTTCGAACAGTTGATTACGTATGTAAAGAACACCGAACAGGATGACACGGTACAATTTTACCTTGGTTTGAGCAATTACAAATACGGGGATATGATTAATGCCGAGGCCAATTTTCAGGAGTTTGTGAATTCGTTTCCCAGAAGTCCTTTTACAGAAGAGGCAAAATTCCTCAGAATTGAGTGTCTGTACAATAGCACATACAGGTATGAACTTGATCAGATACCGACCTATAAAACGATGGCTGCCATCAATGAGTACCTGTATGAGTATCCCAACTCTACAAACCTGAGAAGGTGCAGAGACATGCTTGTTGACCTGCAGGAGAGGCTGGACAGAAAGAGCTATGAGGCTGCAAAGATCTACTACACACTCGAAGATTATAAATCTGCCTCTTTTGCTCTTAAGAACACGCTCAAAGAGAATGCCGACAACCAATACCGCGAGCAGATAATGTACTACATCGTATGTTCAAATTATAAATATGCCGTAAACAGTATCCCACAAAGGCAGAAGGAGCGTTTCCTGGTATTGATTGATGAATATTATAACTTTATAAGTGAATTCCCTGAGTCCAAATACAAGAAGGAACTTGACGGGATGTTCGCTGAAGCTCAGAAAATAACAAATAACAAATAGATATGGAAATTAAGAAGAGTGTTCCTACAAACACCATTACAAGGGATGTTTCAAAACTCTGTGAACCTACAGGCAACGTGTATGAGACAACAATGATTATTGCCAAGAGGTCCAATCAGATTGCCGCAACACTTAAACAGGAGCTGGACCAGAAGCTTAAGGAGTTTTCAAATTTCGCCGACACACTCGAGGAGACATTTGAGAACAGGGAGCAGATTGAAATTTCACGTTATTACGAGAAACTCCCTAAACCAACCCTTCTTGCCATTGCTGAGTTTGAAGAGGGCAACATCAACACAAGGGTAGCTGAAGGCTAACCAAATGCTTAAGGGGAAACATATCTTACTGGGGATTACGGGAAGTATTGCTGCCTATAAGGCAGCCTTCCTGATAAGATCTCTTGTGAAGGAGGGAGCTGAAGTGAAGGTAGTCATGACTGATATGGCTAAACGGTTCATCACTCCACTCACTATTGCCACCCTTTCCAAAAATCCTGTACTTACCGAATTTTACAATCCCGAGAACGGGGACTGGAACAGCCATGTCTCTCTCGGTATCTGGGCAGATTTATATATCATAGCCCCTGCATCAGCAAACACCATAGCCAAAATGGCAACCGGCGTGGCTGACAATCTTCTGCTCACATCCTACCTCTCTGCCAGATGTCCGGTAATGGTTGCTCCGGCAATGGATCTTGACATGTACAGACATCCTTCAACTACTGAAAATCTAGAAACACTCTCAAAAAGGGGTGTAATGGTTGTAGAGCCTTCATCGGGAGAACTGGCAAGCGGGCTGGACGGAAAAGGGAGAATGGAGGAGCCGGAGATAATTGTAGAGCGTATCAAAAAGGTTTTCAACACATCCCCTACCCTGTCAGGAAAAAAGATTCTTATAACAGCGGGACCGACACGTGAGGAGATTGATCCTGTAAGGTATATCACCAACCACTCTTCAGGTAAAATGGGCTATGCAATAGCTCAGGAGTGTGCCGAAAGAGGAGCTCTGGTGACTTTGATCAGTGGCCCTACTAGTATAGAGATCTCGTCACCTTTAATCAATAAAATCGATGTTGTCTCTGCCGCCGAAATGTACCAAAATACCGTTGCCGCATACGAAAGCGGAACGGATGTTGTCATCCTCAGCGCTGCGGTCGCTGACTTCACTCCTGTTGACACAGCCTCAAAAAAGATAAAGAGGGGTAAAGAGAATTACTCTCTTGAACTAAAACCCACAAAAGACATTGCTGCAGAATTGGGCAAGCATAAGAGAGAGAATACAATCCACATAGGATTTGCCCTTGAGACAGACAATGAATTGGCTAATGCCAATGATAAGCTTCACAGAAAAAACCTTGATGCAATCGTATTGAACTCATTGAAGGACGAGGGGGCCGGCTTTGGAACAGATACTAATAAAGTGAGCATTATAGGAGGTGACGGCTCAAAATATGACTATAACCTAAAATCGAAGAGGCAGGTGGCCTCTGATATCGTTGACTATATAGAAAAACTGCTTTCATGCTAAAATCGTTGGCAGTATCAAATTATGCTCTTATTGAGAATCTGGAGATAGATTTCCCGGAGGGTTTTATCATTATTACAGGTGAAACAGGTGCAGGAAAGTCAATCCTTATGGGAGCCATTGCTCTTCTTTTTGGAGGTAGGGCAGACCTCTCCGTTATAAAGAACAAGGATAAGAATTGTGTCGTTGAGGCTCTTTTTGAGTTGGAGGCCGGTAAGGAGATAACACTCCGGCGGGTTCTCTCTCCAAACGGTAAATCGAGATCCTTCGTTGATGATGAACCTGTCTCCGCTGCCACCTTGAAAGAGTTATCTGAAAACCTTGTAGACATACATGCACAACACCAGCATCTGTTACTTGCAGACTCGGGCTTTCAGCTGTCTGTACTGGATTCGTTTGCAGGGAATGGTGAACTTCTTCAGAGATATGCAGCCGAATATGGCTTACTCTCCGAGCTGACAACAAAATATAACTCTTTATCCTCAAAAATAGCCAAGGAGGAGGCGGAATCGGACTATATCAAATTCCAGCTTTCACAGCTTAAAGAGGCAAAACTTCAGTCAGGGGAACTTGAGGAGCTTGAAGAGGAGCTCAGAATATTGAGTAATGCCGAATCTATCAAGAACTCCCTTTTCAATATCAGCAATCTTATCTCTCCTGAAGGTGCAGAGATCTCTTTGCTTCAGAATCTTAAAGAGGCCATTTCAATCTGTTCGAGAATATCTTCCGAATATAAGGCTGCAGTTGCTTTGCAAAAGAGAATTGAGTCATGCAGGGTGGAGCTGAAAGATATAGAGCAAGAGGTCCGGGCTAAGGCTGAGAGTGTGAATGTAGACCCACAGAGGGCAACATTGGTGGAGGATAGGCTCTCTCTTCTATATACTCTTCTTAAGAAGCACCACGTCGATAAAGTTGATGACTTGATTGGCATAATGGAGGATTTAGAGCAAAAGTCCGGAATAACAACAGAGCATCGTATAGAACTTGAGAAGCTGGAAGAGGAGATCAAGAGTTGTACAGAGCGGAGAAATAGTTTAGCCTCAGATCTTCATGCAAAACGCATTGAGGCCTCTGAGAGATTTATAGAGAAAATGACCTCATCGGTTAGAGAGCTGGAGATGCCACACGCTATATTTAAAATAGAGATCTCCGGGTTACAGCAATATAACATTACCGGAAGTGACAGTGTCACATATTTCTTCTCAGCAAACAAAAACATTGCACCAAGAGAACTGGCAAAGGTTGCCTCCGGCGGAGAGCTTTCGAGAATCATGTTGTGTCTTAAAGCGCTGATGGCCACAGGAAAAGGAATGCCTTCCATGATTTTTGACGAGATAGACAGCGGGGTTTCGGGAAGCATCGCTGACAAGATGGGAAATCTTTTAGATGAACTTTCAAAAAAGATGCAGATATTTGCAATAACGCATCTTCCACAAATTGCATGCAAAGGAAATTGTCATTTACTTGTTTTTAAGGAGATTGACAACACTGGAACGACCAAAACCAATATAAAAGAGATACGCGGGGAGGATAAAGTTCTGGAGATTGCAAGAATGTTGAGCGGTGCAAAACTGACAGAGGCTTCCATTGCAAACGCCAGAGTGTTGCTTGGGAAAAACATAACTTAACTAGAACACAACTATAATAATATGCGAGTAATTATTCAAAACACTTACGAGGAGATTTCTCAATGGGCAGCAGCCTATATAGTAAAGAGGATAAACGAGTTTGCGCCTACAAAGGCAAAACCTTTTGTTCTTGGTCTTCCTACAGGGTCAACACCTAATGGTACATATAAAGAGTTAATAAGACTACACAGAGAGGGACTCGTATCATTCAAGAATGTAGTTACCTTCAATATGGATGAATATATCGGTATTCCGCGCGAGCATCCACAATCATACTTCACATTCATGTGGGATCATTTTTTCCAGTATATCGATATTGAAAGAGAGAATGCCAACATACTTGATGGTAATGCCCCTGATATCGAAGCTGAATGTGAGAATTATGAGAAAAAGATGGCTTCATATGGTGGCATCAAACTCTTCATGGGTGGTATCGGTCCTGACGGTCATATAGCATTCAACGAGCCAGGTTCATCTCTGGTGTCCCGCACTCGCGTCAAGAGTCTTACCACTGACACCATCATTGCAAACTCAAGATTCTTCAACAACGATATTCATCAGGTGCCTAAAACTGCCCTGACTGTTGGTGTCGGAACCATCATGGATGCTGAAGAGGTTATGATTCTGGTTAACGGTCATCACAAAGCAAGAGCATTGTATGAGGCTATTGAGGGATCAATCAACCATATGTACACAGTGAGCGTACTGCAGATGCACAGAAAAGGCATCATCGTGTGTGATGACGCCTCAACTGTTGAACTTAAAGTAGGTACTGTAAACTACTTTAAGGATATTGAAAGAAATAACCTAGACCCTAAATCTCTTTTGAAGGGTCTTAAATAATATACTAACTCAAAAATTCCGAAGCTTTTGAGAAGACCCTGTCAAACCAGTAGCTCCTCTCTTCGGCATTGACCTTCGGCCCTGCTTCAGGGAAAGGTATTTCGTGAGAATAGTTAAATGGAAAATCAAGTTCCTCCAGGCATCGAAGTTGTTCGATACCCAGAGCGGACTTGATTCCGTTTGTAGGTATTACGGTGTCTTTCTTTAATGAGAGTGCCTGTATACGGTAAGCATTCTCATTGTAAAAATACTCTCTCTGTGTCCTGTTCAGGGACTTATCAATATGACAAATAAAGGCGTGCTCTATCGAATCACCCTTTAGTCTTTTCTCATTCTTAAAATAGATAAAGTTTTCAGTGTAATATTTTAACATTACATCAAATGATGACTTATCCATAATCATCCTTGAATCGCCGTTCATTTCGTTGAAGACGGAACCTCCGCAAAACATGAAGAGTTTGCTGTTAGTGAAATAGTATTCAGGGTTTGCAAACAGAAGTACTTGTGAAAGAAGTGCGCCTATTGAGTATGCAAAAATATCAACCTTTGCATTTTTGTCAATCATTGGGTGTCTCCCCTTTCTTATCTGGTTCATTATCTGACATACATTGTAAACGCTTTCCCTGCCTGAAAGATAGAATCTGTATGGGTCTGCAATTATCCTTTTGCTCAGTGCATAATTTAGGAAGGTCAGATGGCTGCTCTTTAGAGTTTCTCTGTCCTCATCGGCCAGAAAAGGCTGCATTGAACGCGGTGTCGCCCACTCCATCGGAGATCTGTTTATGTGAAATGCTATAGGGAAAAGAAGGACCGGTTTGCGTGTCTTCTCTGCAATATATTTTGCCCAGGGATAGTACTTATCCCAACTTCTCTCATTGAGACCATGGAATAGAAATATTAAAGAGTCAGCTTTTCCGCTTGCCGATCTTCTCATTCCTTCCGGCTCCACTATCTGATATTCGAAATCCTGATTCTCTTTTATCTCGTCATCAGGTTTCATATAAAAAGCAGGAGAGGCGGTTCTCTTCATATCTTCGACAATCTCCTCCTTACCGAAGATTTCTTGAAATAAAAATTTATGAAACTTCATAACTCTGATTTTTTATGCAAATGAAAGCTTATGCAGGGCAGATGTCAAAAAAATGGTGAATAGCAACCTGTTTTGGGACGAAATTCTCAAATATGGGACGAAAATATTATATGTGTTGCGAAATAATTTTAACTATTTTTGTATAGAAGATTATGAACATCCCAAAATATATTAACGAAAAGAACAATATTGTGCGTCTGGTTTCACTGACAGCACTGTTTGCTTTGGTATTTATCAATATCTACAAGCCGTTCAGTTCTGAAAACTGGTACCAGATAAGTGACTTTATGTTCTTTGTCTACTCAAGTCTTATAATTCTGACCGGAGTACTGGTGGTGATTATCAGTAGGATAATAATGTATTTCTACAGTAGAAAGCATGATATCTCGTACCGTTTATATGTTATATGGGTACTTCTCGAGATTCTGTTCATGTCTCTCTTTTATACAGTTTACACCATTTGTGTAAGACACGGAGTGGATGTTATGGAGACATTCAAGAACTCTACAATCAACACATCACTTGTTCTGCTTTTACCATACGTGACTCTCTGGATATATATGGGATGGCGAGAGACCCAGAAGAAGCTGGAGAAAATTGAGAATGACGAGGAGCTCGACATGAATCCGCTTAAAAGTATCGCTTTCAAAGATGAGAAAGGAGTCCTGATGCTATCAATACAGATGCAGGATCTTCTTTACATTGAGTCTGACAATAATTATGTCGAGATTCACTATACCTCAAACGGAAAAAACAAGACATATCTTTTGAGAAATAGTCTCAAAAATATGGAGACCATGCTTTCGGACACCTCTGTGGGTCGATGTCACAGGTCATATCTTGTAAACTTCGGACGCGTTAAGGTTATGCGTCGGGAAAAGGATGGGCTCTATCTGGAGCTTGATGCTCAGGGTGTGATAGATATACCCGTCTCAAAGACCTTCCAGGAAAAGGTTGGAGAGAAATTTGTCACCCACTCTTTCAAGAACTAATCCTCTACAACAAAGAAATAATCTCTTCTGAGAGAGGTTTTACCTTTGAACCGAAGTGTTCGAGAAGGTTACCATTTTCATCTATGAGGTACTTGTTGAAGTTCCAACTTGGCTCACTTTTGCACCAACCATTCTTTGAAGGCTGGGTAAGCCATTGATAAACTGCGTTTTTATTCTTCCCCTTTACAGATGATTTCTCCATCATCTGAAATGTCACTCCATAATTTATTTCACAGAATGATTGGATTTCTGAATTTGTTCCGGGATCCTGATTCAGGAAGTCATTGGAAGGGAATCCCAATACTACGAGTTGATTGCCATACTTTTTATGAAGCTCCTCCAAATCCTTGAACTGAGGTGTGAAACCACATTTTGATGCGGTGTTTACTATCAAGACCTTTTTGCCCTTCAGCTGGCTGAAGTCAAATTTTTTACCCGATATTGTATTGAATGAGAGGGCATAAAAATCCTCTTTTGCAGGTGCCTTCTTCTCCTGTGCTCTCGATGTAAAACTACTGAACAGAGCCAGTATTGATATTAATAGTGCTGATTTTTTCATTGTATTTTGTTTTGAATATAAACAGAGAAGAGAGATGAATGTTTAGTGGCACAGATTTTTGTAATACCATGACATATAACACATTGTTTTATTACAAGCGTACTATTCAGATATTTAACACATTATACACACATGACTATTTGATGATTACAAAAATCTGTGCCACTAAAATAAAAATCATAATAAATGAGTATGCACAGGAGAGATGATTGGGATATCTTTGCGGCCGTTATGAATTATCCTATAAGAGCCATTATTCTTACATTTCTGACATACGTCAGTTTTTTTAATACCGCTTTTGCACAAAAATCTCCTACTGACCAGCACTTTTTCCCTATACGGGCAGAGAGCGCAGCTGAGATTGCGAGTGATGATACCACCGGAAGGGCATCGAGACGGCAGGCAAGGGCTGAAGAGCGGAAAATAGTTATTAATCCGGCAATAATCACCGGCTACCTAAAAGGCGGAGCAGTAGATGAGCAGGTGGCATCGATAACCAGAGTATTCATGCAGAGGCTAGAGACAGAGAGCGTCACTGCTCTCAAGGATCTCTCTGCAACTGTTCCCAATTTTTACATCCCGGATTACGGGTCAAAAATGACCTCTTCTGTCTATGTAAGGGGGCTGGGTGCCAGGATCGACAATCCTGTTGTGGGAATGTATGTTGACGGAGTCTCGTATCTTAATAAGAACAATTTCGATTTTGATTTTTTTGATATCCGTTCTGTCGATGTACTGAGGGGACCACAGAGCACTCTTTTCGGAAGAAACACAATTGGCGGGCTGGTAAACATAACTACAATCTCCCCTCTGGCTTATCAGGGTACCCGTGCTTCGATAGGATATGGCAACGGAAACACCTTTTCGGCACAGGCATCGCACTACAGGAGGATTAACGGAAGTTCCGGGATCTCTTTCAGTGGTTATTACAAAAGTTCGGATGGCTTTTATAAAAACGAGTTTTCTGGTGAGAATTCTGATTGGTACAAGGGGGCCGGATTACGAATCCGGGGGCAGTGGGTAAAATCTGAAAACCTAAGCTTTGACAATAGTTTCAGTATATCCTGGGTCGATCAGGGAGGGTTTCCTTACGGTAAGGTTGACACCTTGACCGGTAATATTCAGGATGTCAATTATAATGATATAAGCGGTTATTCACGGTTTACATTGAGTGAAGGGTTATCTTACAAACGTATGTTGGAGAGATATGTGCTGACCGGCGTTACATCGTACCAGTATACCGATGATTGTATGGATATGGATCAGGACTTCACCCCCGACTCATATTTCACATTGAGGCAAAGCCAGAATGAACACGCTCTTTCGCAGGATGTTGTTATTAAACCTAAAGATGAGAATGGAAACTGGAGATGGCTTAGCGGTGCATCTGCATTCTTTAAGTACCAGAAGATGGATGCTCCGGTGACATTCAAGAGGGACGGAATTGAGAGGCTTATTCTGGCCGGGGCAAATAAGGGGCTTAGCAGTGTATTCCCGGGAGAGGAGATTTTAATTGAAGAGGAGAGCTTTGTAATAGGCAGTCTGTTTAAGACATCTACTTATGGTGCGGCAATATATCATCAGTCTTATCTCAAGAGAGGCAAGTGGCTGTTTGAGGCCGGGGCGAGGCTGGATTACGAAGGGTCGGGACTTGACTATAACAGCAACTCAGTCATCCATTATCTCTTTACGATGACTATGTCTCAATACAGAGAGATCAAATCAATCCTGAAAGGCAACGAACGGCTGAACTATTTTGAAATTCTGCCAAGATTGGCAGCTTCATACAACTCCGGGAATATGAGGCTCTCTGCCTCCGTTGCCCGAGGGTACAAAGCCGGAGGCTATAATACTCAACTCTTCTCGGATATTCTGCAAAATCAGATGAGGCTGGATATGATGAACGACCTAGGTGTTCATTTTACAAACTCTGAATACTCATCATACAGCGTAGCCGATGTGATTACCTACAGACCGGAGTATTGCTGGAATATGGAGGCCGGAGTAAATTACAGCCCGGAAAATTTCAATCTTGAGCTCACACTGTTTGACATTCTCTGCAATGACCAGCAACTCACCGTCTTCCCTGCCGGAAGCAGTACCGGTAGGATGATGACAAACGCCGGAAAAACAAGGAGTTTTGGTGCTGAAGGGACTATTTCCTACAGAAAAGGAAATCTCCGTTTATCTGGTGAATACGGATATACAAATGCCCGTTTCATAAAATATGACAACGGCCATAATGACTATTCGGGAAAGTATGTGCCATATGTGCCACAACACACAGTATCCGCAGGATCTGACTATACTATAATGGCCAAAAGGTCTTCCAGGATTTTTGACAAAGTGGTCTTACACCTCGATGTTAAAGGCTTCGGAAAGATCTACTGGAATGAGTCCAATACTCTTCACCAGCCATTCTATGCTCTTCTGAACGGATCCGTATCAATACAGAAACAAAAGGTATCTATGGAAGTATGGGGAAAGAATATAACCTCTTCAAAATACAATACATTCTATTTTCTCTCAATGGGCAACTCCTTTCTGCAAAAAGGGAAACCTGTTCAATTCGGGGTCTCACTGAAAACAAATTTTTAAATATATAATATGAAGAATCTATTTTCTCTTAAAAACAAATCTCTATTTATTGCTCTGTTAATGACCACATTTTTTGTGGCTAGCTGCGAAAAGGAAGAAGAACCTCTGAAGTTAACAGAAGACGGTACCTATTCAGGACAACTTGCAGTCGACCAGCTGAACGGCACCAATTATACCAGCAGCAATGTTCAGGTAAAGGTTACACCTTCGGCAACTGCCGGTTATATCACAATAGATATGCTTCAGGTTTCCTTCTCCCCCAGAATGCCTGTCAAACTTGACATGAAGATTCAAAATGTAGTGTATACAAGCACAAGCGAGAAGATTACCCTATCAGGCAACAATATAATACCAATTGCAATGGGTGGTGAGTTCCCTGCTTATACAATTACAAATCTTACCGGTGAGATTCAGAATGGGATACTCAGTCTATCTATGATGTGCGGAAGTTTTCCTCTCACATATACCGGGACACTTCTTCTATAATTTGTCAATATCGACATAACCATGGGTTACGGCATAGATAGTGAGGCCTGATACAGATTTGATGGCAAGTTTCTCGGTTATATTCCTTCTATGAGTAATGACAGTCGTTACACTGATATTTAACCGATCCGCTATCTCCTTGTTGATAAACCCTTTTACAATAAGAGTAAGCACCTCGATCTCTCTTGCAGAGAGCAATCGGGGTGTTTCTGTTTGCACTGGGGCTTCCGGAGTGTGGTAGCCATGATGGTGTGCTCCCTGGTGAATACTTAGTATCGATTTGACAAGTTCCTCCTCCGGTTGTGAAAGGTCCAGTATCCTGAAACCCTTAGTGGCATTGTTTGCCTCATTGTGCGATGTAAACACGATTGTCTTTTTCTCTCTGGGGACAAAAAAGTTACTGTTGAGGAACAGGACTGAGGATGAGATAAAGTAATGGAAGCACTCTTCAGGATTGTCTTTGAGAAACTCATCAAAATTGCCATAGATGCACAGCTCTGCAAAAGGAACGACCTCACTTAACAGAGACCTGAGCCCGATGCAAGTGGCAGTGTTTTCATCTATGATCGCTATTCGTAGTTTCCCGTGCATATTTTATTCTCAATAGATTGTAATAACAAGATTCAAATCCAAAGATAAATGTATGGGTAATTCTTGTTTTGAGCAAAATTTGTGGCACTGATTTTTGCATCTTGCTGATTTATTGGCACATGAGATTTTGGAAATAATAATTTCAATTTCTTAAAGCACAAAATATGTGGAAGATGCAAAAATCAGTGCCACAAATATTAATTTTGAGCATGACAAATCAGGAGATTATATCACTGCTGACTGCAGATTTTTACGAAAGGTTTGCTGAGCAGAGTGCGGGTATTATAACCGGCAGCGAGTCTATGGAGGCACTTTTTGAACTGCTACAAGATACAGTCCTATATTCCTGTTTAAAAAAAAGAGGTACGGATATTGACTCCACAAACAATTACTTAATGTCAATCAGTAGGGAGGAGTTAAGAAAAACAGAGTTTAGAGCTGCGTATGTTATGGAATACATCTATTTCTCGGACATCAGACAATTTGAGCCATATTACGGTCGCTTTTTCAGGATTTTTCCACTTATTACAAATGAGAGCGTAAAGAGACACTTCACAAAAATCATGGCGCACATTCTCAGTGGTGATAAATATCATGCAACTGATGTTGATTGTGACGCAGTAGCAACCGCATGTGTGGATTGGATTATAAATAAAAAGGTAAAGGTTGCCGTCCAGATATGGGCAATCGAGTGTCTGTTCATTTTACAACATCGAGTAGTATGGGTAAAGGAGATTCTTGACGATATACTGCAGAACCTGAGTGTAAATCCCTCACCGGCAATGATTGTAAGACTCAGGAGATGGCGAGTTTGAATTTCTGATAACAAAAAAAGCAGCGACATTTCTGTTGCTGCTTTTTTTGATGTGGTGTCACCAGGAATCATTAAAATAATACAACATAATACACTTTTTCTATTATTATACCTGTATTTCTGCTCTTTACATATGCAATAAGACAAAATAGGACATATAAAAAATACTGATTTACTCATATTGTATCATAAATATAGTTCCAAATATAGTACCATCACTTTTTTTGTATATTTGTAATATGTCAAAATTTGATATAAAAATCAATCTTAAAAGACCTAATACAGATAAAACTACAGAGGTTTTATTTCGGGTAAATTGTGGCAATTGTGAAACATTTAGTTATCCATTGAAAAGCAAGACCTTAGACAAAGTCCTACGTATACCCCCGAACCTATGGGATAAAAATAAACAACAACCTATTCCAATTTCAAAAATTCCCACAAAATACATTAAATACAAATTCATTGTAGAGGAATTAACTTCAATCATAACGAGAATACAACATGAACATCCAGAAATTCTCACAAAAGCCAGAATTCACAATATCCAGGTTAATAAAGCATATTTGAAAAAATCGTACGATGAAGTATTTGGATATAAGAAGAATACCAAACTCCTTGTCACTGACTTTTTAACTTCTTTCATAAAAGACATTACGAATGGTGATATACTAACGGAAAAGAAAACCAAGTATGCGGAAGGCACTATAAAACCTTATCGTACACTAAAAAACAACCTGCACATGTTCGATTGCATCAATGGGTTTCAAACTAGTTTTGACGATATTGATGAAGAATGGTACAATAAGTTCATTAAATTTTTGTTCGATGATGCAGAATGTATTGAATTAGAATTGGAAAAAGATGAATACACTCCAAAGTCAGTCGGAAAATATATTAGATGTTTAAAACACATCATGAAAATGGCATATACCAAGAAGGTTAGCAATAATATTGACTATCAACAAAATTATTTTACTGCTCCAAACAAGGAAAGCTATGCTGTTGTCTTGAATGTTGAAGAAATCAAAAAATTGGCTATTCTTAACCTTGAAGGCGAAGAATTGGAGTGCCGAGATATTTTTTTAGTTGGTTGTTACAGTGGTCTTAGACAATCAGATTTTAACAGGATTAAGCCAAACAATTTCTCTATCAAAAAAAATAGTATAGGTAAGGATATAACTATTTTAACAATTACAACAAAAAAAACTGAAACTACAGTCACAATTCCTGTCATAGACAGTTTTTTAGAATTAGTCAAAAAGTACAATTACAATTTACCATCTGTACCATCAAACAAGCTTAATAAAAAAATTAAGATCATCGCCCAAAAAGCTGGCATCTGTCAAGATATCACATATAATACATACAAAGGGGGAGAGTTGAAGGAAATTACAGTGCCGAAGTGGAAGTTGATAGCTAGCCACACAGGAAGGCGATCAGCCATTACAAATCTTTATTTTCACTACAAGGTTGAAGAAGAACGTATCATGAGAATTTCTGGACATAAAGACATAAAATCATTTAGAAACTATATTAAGTTTGGTAATACAGAAAATGCTCTCGCAGTTGCCGAAAAAATGTCAAATAAAAAATAAAATGGACAATTTACAAAGTAGCCTTCAAAACGCGCTTGAGTTAGCAAATATAGATTTCGAAGTTATTTTTGACTTTATTAACAATGATAGGGCGATTGAGGAGTATAGAAATAATGCAAAAAAATTAGGAACCGATTTTGAACGAGAATTATCTTTAATGGTCCTGCAATCAACACCTGAACAAATTAAAACCTTTGCAAACTTAAACATTTGCAAAATAGATTTAGCAATAAAGCAAATTAATATAACTAAGGAGTATTATTCAAAATCTAAAAGCCAAATCAATAATGATCTTTATAGCAAAGAAATGTTTGATGATATTATTAATCCTATTTTAGAAATACACTTTGCTGAATTGACTTATATTAAAAGACTATTATTATTCACATTTGACAACCCTAATAAAACCCCCACCAAAGATGTCGAACCAACAATCTCTATTAAAGAAACTAAATGTGATGAGGAAGAAAGCACTAATCCAAATGATAGCTTATTAAGTGAATTTGGAGAATTTCTTAGCATGAAAGACATGGAAAAAATATTTAACGTAAAACGAAATAGCATTTATCGTTGGGAAAAAGAAGGGCGAATTAAACGTTTCACTCGCTCCAAAAAAAAAGTACTATTCAAGAAGGAAGAAATATTAACTCTTTTTAGAGACAATAAAAATTAGTTCTAAACTTTCATAAGTTACATATACCCCCCTCCCAGAATCCTCCACCTCTCCCCTTGTATATTCGAAGCTCTATATGTGAATTCGGTTTGCCGTAGAAATTTTTTTACAATTTTTTGGCTTTTCTCAACTAGATGAGAGATTTCCTCCGGATTGCATCTCGCCTCGCCCAGATGGCTTGTTTTAGGCTATTATTGGGTTTTAATGCGTGATTATACACTCTTTCCTTATGAGTAGAGCCAAGTCTGGGAGCTGAGCTATTTAATCGTCACATATCTTCCTTAAATCTCATGTATCCCTTATGGATAATGCATTTCATAAGATCACCAAAGATATGTAACAAGACAGTTACGCCGCACAGAACGGTTGCGCATGTGAATTGCAGAAGATTTTTTATTTTCTAGACTCTCTTTTTCAAGGTCTTCAAATGTCCAATTTGTATCTTCCACCAAATCGTGTAATATGCCGCAGATTCTCTCTTTTTCGTTTTTCACCCTTTCCATTACTCTAATCAAATGCAGAATATAAGGTGCCCCACTTTATCTTTTTAGTCTATATGTGCATTTATTGTATATTCCGGAGCATCGTGACCCCCATTCCGTTTTCATCTTGACCCCCCATTCCGGACGATCGTGACCCCTTAGTTAACCTGTTTTGATTAAGTTTGAGTAACACTCAAATCGATCAGACATGGCAGGAAAAACTTTGGAAATGAATACAGTTCAACAGGTAGGGTTAATGTATCGGCAAGGAGTCGGAATCAAGGCCATTGCAAGGAATTTATCATTAAGCAAGAATACTGTAAAGAAGTACCTTCGTGAGATGGAGCTAATCAACTCCACACAAGAAGAAGGAGATTGCCGTACAGATATTGATCTCGCATCAAATGAAGAGCACCCGGATGAATGTAAGAGCCGTTTAGATATACTGCAGGAATATTTTCCTGATTACGGTAACTTATTGAAACAGCCAGGCATGACACTTCAAGTGCTGTGGCAGAGATACAAAGAGATTCATAAAGACGGATATGAATACTCTCAGTTCTGTTATCATTATCAAAAATATAATGACACCCGTCAGGCAGTGATGCACTTTGAGCATGAGTATGGAGACCGTTTGTACCTGGATTTTGCCGGCAAAAAAGTCTCTTATGTCGAACAAGGAACAGGAGAGATCATTGATTGTGAGTTTTTTGTTGCCGTACAGGGTGGTAGTCAGGAGACATATGCCCAAGCCTGCCTAAGCCAACAGAAAGCTGATTTTATCGAGTGTGTTCAGGATGCCTTGTTTTATTACGGAGGGGTTCCCAAGGTATTGATCCCGGATAATTTGAAGAGTGCTGTAA